>NZ_JACYTW010000076.1:0-13871 GCF_014841395.1 Plantibacter sp. CFBP 13570
ACCCGCGGCGAGGCCCAGCGCACCGCGCTGGCATCGGGTCCCACAGGGCCGGGCCACCCCGCGCTCGCGTCAGCGCGGTGCGCTGACGCGAGGAGGAGCGACTCGGCGTGGGCGCGCCTCACACGGGTGAGCGCGGGTCTCTGGAGACCCGCGCTCACGTGTGTGCCCCGCGGTGACGTCAGCGCACCGCGCTGGCATCACCCGAAGGAACGGATCAGACCCGGAGGTCGAGCCAGGCGACCTGCTCTGGGGTCAGCTTCAGGGACAGGGCGTCGGTCGACGAACGCGTCTCCTCGATGGACCGCGGGCCGATGAGGGCGAAGGTCGGGAAGTCCTGCGCCAGCACATACGCCAGGGCGATCGCGGTCGGCGCGACACCCAGCTCGGAGCCCAGCTGACGGGCACGGGCCAACCGCTCGAAGTTGTCGTCGCTGTAGTAGCAGCGCACGAGATCCGGGTCCGACAGGTCCTCGGGCTCGGCACGCCCGGTGAAGAACCCACGTGCCTGCGACGACCACGGCAGCAGCGGCGTCTTCGTCTCCTCGAGCCACGCCCGGCTCGTCGGATCCGTCACCTCCACACATCCGGCCCACGGCACGTCGAGTGCGCGGGCGAGACCGAAGTGGTTGCTCAGCGCCGCGAAGCCCCGCTTTCCGTTCGCCGCCGCATAGGCGTTCGCCTCCTCGAACCGCTCGATCGACCAGTTGGAGCCACCGAACGCACGGATGCGACCGGCCTCGGCGTGCTCGTTCAGCACGTCGACGAACTCGCCCACCGGCACCTCGACGTTGTCGCGGTGCATCAGGTACAGGTCGAGGTGGTCGGTGCCGAGCCGGTCCAGGCTCTCGAACAGCTGACGCGAGATCGACTCCGGGTCGCAGAACGGCGTGTGCGCACCCTTACCGATCACCACGACGTCGTCGCGGAGGCCACGGTTGGCGAGCCAGCGTCCGAGCAGCTGCTCCTGCAGGCCGTCGCCGTACAGCCAGGCCGTGTCGAAGGCGTTGCCGCCGCGCTCGAAGAAGTCGTCGAACATCGCCGACGCGTGCGACAGGGTCTGCTGGTTGTCGACACCCATCACGAGCCGCGAGATGTCGTGGTCGATGCCCGCGATGCGACCGGTCGGCATCGGGAGCTCGGCGCGCACGGCGAGCGGCCGGCCGGAACCGGTCGGGATGTCGGTGTCGATCGACTCGAACGGGTACTCGAGGCCGACCGCCTCGCGCCAGCGGTCGAGGGTCGCCGCGTTGCCGAGCGAGTCCGCCCAGCGCATCTGCGGTGCCTGACCGGCGTCGGCGAACGCAGCGACCGCGTCGGCCTGGAACGCGTACTGCGGTGCCCCGGGGATGTGGATCGACTCCGTGCCCGAGATGGTGCGGACCTCGATCGTCGAGCCGTCCTCGACCGAGGGCAGCCACGGGTCGGACACGATGATCTGGCCGGTCGAGCCCGTGACGACGACGCGGTTGTCGTCCTGGACGCGCACGCCGCTCGTGACGTGCGCCGTGATGCCCGACGGGAAGACGAGCGACGCGCTGGCCCACTCGTCGACGCCGGTCGAACCGATGGTGCCGTTCCCGGTGACCTCCGTCGGGTCGGCGAACGGCGCACCCACGGCAGCACCCGCGATGAGCCGCGAGATGGAGACGGGGTAGCCGCCGACGTCGAGGATGCCGCCGCCCGCCAGCTCCGGGTTCATGAGTCGGTGATCGGCGGGCAGGTCTGCGGCGAACGCGAACGACGCCTCGATGTGCTGGATGTCGCCGATGGCGCCCGACGACACGAGCTCGACGAGCTTCGCCGTCTGCGGGTGGAAGCGGTACATGAACGCCTCGGCGAGGTACACGCCGGCACGGCGGGCGGCCTCGATCGCGAGCATCGCGCCCGCCCGGTTCACCGAGAGCGGCTTCTCGCTGACGATGTGCTTGCCGGCCTCGGCCGCTTCGATCACGAGTCGGACGTGCTCCGTGTGTGGGGTCGCGATGTACACCGCGTCGACGTCGGGGTCGGCCAGCAACTCGGCGACCGAGCCGTACCCGCGGACGGGAGCCGTGCCGTCGCCGAAGCGCTCGCCGAACTCTTCGGCACGCGACGCGTCACGACTGGCGACGGCGGTGAGTCGACCGGTGCGACTGGCGTGCAGCTCGGTCGCGAACCGTTCGGCGATCGTTCCTGGGCCGATGATTCCCCAAGCGACGTGTTCCATATGGTGGTGCTCCTCAACGTTGATCGGCGGTGCGATGGTCTGTGGTGAACGTCACCGTGAACGTTCACGGTGTGAGCGTATCAGTACGATGTGACCATGACCAGGCCCCGCGACGATCACGCTCCGGCGCGAGCGACGATCATCGACGTCGCCCGGGTCGCCGGTGTCTCGCGCCAGACCGTGACCCGCGCACTCAACGGGATGCGCGACGTCAGCGACGCCACCAGACAACGGGTCGTCGAGGTCGCGGCCTCGCTCAACTACCGGCCGAACCGCGCCGCGCAGCACCTGGTGAGCGGCCGGACCACGACGCTCGGACTGGTCGTCGACGACCTGCGGAACCCCTACTACCCGGAGCTCGCGGCCGCCCTCGTGCAGCAGGCGGCCGAGCGGGGATGGACCGTGTTGGTCGCCGAGGTCGGGGGAGCGGCGAACGCATCGGGCGAGCGGCCCGCCGCCGCGGATCGTGGACCGGACCTCCCCGACGCGGAACGTGCGCAGCTCGCCGAACTCGCACGGCAGGTCGACGCGGTCGTCGGGCGCAACGGTGCCGACCACGGAGCGCTCCAGGGCGCCTTCGCCACGATCCCGTTCGTCTCCCTCGGCGACCACCGGCCAGAGGAGTCCGAGGCCGGAGCGGACCCGTCCGGCTCGGAACCCGCGCTGCAGGTGGCGGGCGTCGACATCGACTTCGAGGACGGCATCCGACAGGCGCTCGCCCATTTCATCGCGACCGGGCGCCGGTCCATCGCGATGATCGACGCCTCGGCGGAACCGTCCGGACGGCGTCTCGCGTACCGGGCGTTCCTCGAGGAGCACGGCTTGCCGTGGTCGGAGGCGTCGGAGACCTGGGCGGAGGACACCCACCAGGGCGGGGTCTCGGCCGCCCTGCGGTGCCGCGCCGCGATGCCCGACGTCGACGCCGTGCTCGTCTTCAACGACGTCATGGCGGTCGGCGTGCTCAAGGGCCTCGCCCGTGCCGGGGTCGGCGTGCCGGAGGAGGTCGCCGTCATCGGTATCGACGGACTCGACCTCGGTCGCTTCGTCACCCCTGAGCTCACAAGCGTGGCCGTCGACAAGGGCGACATCGCACGGCACAGTCTCGAACTGCTCGATGGCATGATGTCCGGCACGCTCCCGCTCTCGGGGCCGTCCGTCCGACGCTCGGTCGGTGTCTCACTCGTCATCCGCGAGTCCGCTTGACCCGCTCCGCCTGGGCCACTCCACCCGAGCCGCACCGGCCCCGTCGTCCGGACGGGCGCGGAGGACACGGCAGACTGGTCCCATGTCTGAACTCCTCGCCCTCTGTCGCGTCGAAGCCCTCCAGGTGGACGACGGGTCGATCGGTGTCACCGCGATCGACAAGCGCCCGGTCGACGAGCCACTGCACGTGCGGCCGATGGGGCTGTACGGCGACGTGCAGGCCGATCGCAAACACCACGGCGGTCTGACGAAGGCGCTCTACGCCTACGCCGAGGAGGACGCGCGGTTCTGGGAGGGTGAGCTCGGTCGGGAGATCACGCCGGGGCTGTTCGGCGAGAACCTCCGCACGCTGGGGCTCGACGTGAACGGTGCCGAGATCGGTGAACGCTGGCGGATCGGCGACACCCTCGTCGTCGAGGTGACCTGCCCGCGGACCCCGTGCGGCACCTTCCAGCGGCGCCTGGGCGAGCCACGGTGGGTGAAGCGCTTCGCCGACGCCGCACGGCCCGGCGCCTACCTCAAGGTGGTCAAGAGCGGGACGGTGCAGGCGGGCGACCCGATCGAGATCGTCCGACAGCCCGGCCACGGCGTGACCATCGCCTCCTGGTTCGCCGCGGCGGACGAAGCGCAGGCGGTCACCCTCGAACAGTCGGAGCAGTCCGGCGCCGTGCTGCTGGCGCCCGAGATCCACGAGTCGATCAAGCAGCTCCGCCGCAAGCGGACCGTCTGAGGGCTGCCGTCGCGTCCGCACACCTGTGCGAGCGCTGAGTGCAAGCCCCGCCCGGAACAGTCCGGAAGCGGACGCTGTTGCATACCATGGAGCCGAAGACCGGAGCACGCGGGGACCCCGCACGGTGCTCGGCACGAAGGAGGAGTCACGATGAGTGCAGCAGACGAGCAGAGCACGACGACCGAGCGCGCGGTGCTGGCCGGCGGGTGCTTCTGGGGCATGGAAGACCTCGTCCGGAAGATGCCGGGCGTGAAGTCGACGCGCGTGGGCTACAGCGGTGGCGACGTCGCCAACGCCACCTACCGCAACCACGGCACCCACGCGGAGGCCCTCGAGGTCGTCTTCGACCCGAGCAAGCTGTCCTTCCGCGAGCTCCTGGAGTTCTTCTTCCAGATCCACGACCCGTCGACGAAGAACCGCCAGGGCAACGACGTCGGCCTGAGCTACCGCTCGGCGATCTTCTACACCTCGCCCGAGCAGGAGCGCGTCGCCCGCGACACGATCGCCGACGTCGACGCCTCAGGGCTCTGGCCCGGCAAGGTCGTCACCGAGGTCGAGCCGGTGTCCGAGTTCTGGGAGGCCGAGCCGGAGCACCAGGACTACCTGGAGCGCATTCCGTGGGGCTACACGTGCCACTTCGTGCGCCCGGGCTGGAAGCTCCCGCGCCGCGCAGAGGTCGCGGAGCAGGCCACCGCGTAAGCACGTCCACAGCGCCCGGCACCTCGGTGTCGGGCGCTGTGCTGTGTGTGGACCGGCAGGCTCAGACGCCGTCGGCGCGCGAGGAGTTGACGGCGTCGGAGGCCAGTCGTGGCGCGAACCGCGGGTCGAACTGCAGCGGTGGATCGTCGGGTGACGCCAGTGACGGCTTCCCGAGGCGGACCCACTCGAGGTACTGGAGATAGGGGTCGGACCCGGCATCGACCGGCGCATCGACGATGCGCTTGCGTCCCCACGGCCACTTCCACCCCACGATCAGCATCCTACGGACGGTTCCTGAAGATCTGCGGACCATCGCGCCACGATCTCGCAACGATGCCTCCAGTCGTCGGTCGCATTCGCTTGACGGATAGGAAGTTGTCCATCGGCCGTCGGTGCTGTCATGATGAAGCACGGCGGAGATAGCTAGACAATCGAGATACTTCGAGGGGTTGTCCGGACCCGGTCGCTGCACCTGCCGAGAGAGGTCGTTCCATGGGCTCCACCGGCAGCGAGACGTCCGAACTCCGCCGCGCCTGGGTGGAGCAGCTCACGGCCGACCGCTTCGGCGTCTTCGTCGGCGACAGCCGCGTCGGGTTCATCGACGTGGACTGGCCGCTGCACGTCGCCCTGCGCGGGACCGACTACGAGACGGCGGTCGAGGTCGATCGTGCGATCCGGTTCGATCAGGCGCTGCGTGCCGTCCTCGCCGCCTGAGTGGCCTCCGGTGTCCGGCGGCTATGATCGCAGCACGATCCGGGTGGACCATCGGCCGGGCGACACCCGGTCGGGCCTGCGAGGCGGAGGGGGACTGACATGACCGACTCCTCCAGCGCCGAGCCGTGGGCATCCGGCCTCCCGGTCCTCGAACTGCCGATGTTCCCGCTCGGCTCCGTGCTGTTCCCGCACATGCCCCTCGCCCTGCGGCTCTTCGAGGAGCGCTACCTCACCATGCTCGCCCACCTGCTCGAGGCGGAGGATCCGGCGTTCGGGGTGGTGCTCATCGAGCGCGGGCGCGAGACGGGCGGCGGTGAACACCGGTTCCGCACCGGGACCGTGGCCGAGATCGTCGAGGTCGACGGCGGCGAGGGCTTCGTCGCGGTGATCGCCGAGGGTGGGCAGCGCTTCGAGGTGACCGACTGGCTGCCCGACGACCCGTACCCGCGCGCCGAGATCCGCACGCTCGACGACCTGGAGTGGGACGAGCGCTGGGAGCAGCTGCGGGACGAGACCGAGGCGGCGGTGCGGCGCTCGCTCGCCGTGGCCAGCGAGTTCAGCGAGCAGCAGTGGGCCTCGGTCGTGGAGCTCGCCGACGACCCGCTGGAGTCGTCGTGGCAGCTCGCGGGCATCGCCCCGGTGAGCGAGATCGACCAGATGCGGTTCCTCTCGGCAGGGTCGCTCGAGGAACTGCTGGTCGGCGTGCGCGATCGCGCCACCGAGGCCGGCGAGGCGTTCATCGCGGGCGGCATCGCCGACGCGGACGACGAGGACTGGGACATCCTCGGCGGCTGAGCCCCGTCTTCGCACCTCGACAGGCTCGGTGACCGGCAGTGCTCGGTGCTGCCGGTCACTGAGCTTCCCCTCCGCCGGTCACTGAGCCTGTCGAAGTGCCCTTGCGCATTCGTGGAAACGCTTTACTATTTCCTATAGGATCTTTTTGACCGGGAGCACCAGCCCCGAGCAGTCCTTGAGCGCAATGGAGCATCATGACGGATACGACCGCGACCGCGTCGACCCCCCGATGGACCGCCGACACCTGGCCCATCGCCACCTGCCTGCACGGCATCCCACCCGTCGATCGCAACGGCGTGTCCCTGCACGACGCGGAGCCCGAAGCCTGGGACGACCTCTTCGCGCAGGTCGCCGGCGTCGGGTTCACGCTCGCAGAACTGCCCGACAGCCACGTCCGACCCGCCGACCTCGAACCGTCCCGTCGCGACGAGTTCCTCGCCATCGCGAAGTCGCACGGCGTCGGCGTCCCGTCCGTCCACCTGCAGCGCCAGAGCGTGATCATGCCGGGCCACGAGGAGCGCAACCTCGAGTACGCGCACCGCACGATCGACGCCGCCGCCGAGTGGGGGATGCAGGTCTTCTCCACCGGCCTGCACCAGCCGTTCAACGACGCACAGCGCAAGGCGCTGTGGTTCTGGACCGCGCAGGGCCCGAAGGACCCCGACGACCCCGAGGTCTGGAAGGCCGCCGTCAGCCGCATCCGCGAGCTCGGCAAGCACGCGGCCGACGTGGGCCTGCCGCTCGCACTCGAGCTCTACGAGGACACCTACCTCGGCACGGCTGACAGCGCGGTCCGGTTCGTGGAGGAGGTCGGGCTCGACAACGTCGGCCTGAACCCCGACGTCGCGAACCTCATCCGCCTGCACCGCCCGGTGGAGGACTGGCGCGAGCTGTTCGCCAAGACCCTGCCCTACGCCAACTACATGCACGTGAAGAACTACACCCGCGACGAGGCGGCCGACGGCAGCTGGGCGACGTCCGTGCCCTCCACCATGGAGGCCGGGCTCATCAACTACCGCCAGGTCTTCCGCGACGCCGTCGAGCTCGGCTTCAACGGCATCATCCTGGCCGAGCACTACGGCGGCGACAGCCTCGGCATGTGCTCCACCAACCAGAAGTACATCAGGACCCTGCTGCCGCAGGCCTGATCCAGACGACCACAGGAGAGCTTCATCATGACCACACACACCATCGCCGTCGTCGGATCGGGGTACATGGGCGGCGGCATCGCCCAGGTGCTCGCGCTGTCCGGCGCCACCGTCCGCATCGCCGACATCTCCGAGGAGATCGCGCGCAAGAACTACGACCGCCTCATCGCCGAGGCCGAGCAGTTCGTCGCCGACGGACTCTTCCCCGCCGACGCCGTGGAGCGGATCCGCGCCAACGTCTCGCCCGCCGCGTCCATCGAGGAGGCCGTCACCGGAGCCGACTTCATCGAGGAAGCCGTCCCCGAGAAGATCGAGATCAAGCACGAGACCCTCCGTCGCATCAGCGCCGCCGCCTCGCCCGACGCCATCATCGGCTCGAACACCTCGACCATCCTCATCGGTTCGCTCGCCGAGGCCGTCACGAACCCGGAGCGGTTCCTCGGCGTCCACTTCTCGAACCCGGCCCCGTTCATCCCCGGTGTCGAACTCATCCCGCACGAGACCACCGACGATGCGGCGATCGCCACCGTCGAGGCGATCGTCGCGGCGACCGGCAAGGAGACCGCCCGCGTCAAGGACGCGACCGGCTTCGTGCTCAACCGCCTGCAGTACGCGCTGTTCCACGAGGCGACGCAGCTCGTCGAGGAGGGCGTCGCGACGCCCGAGGACATCGACACGATCGTCCGCACCACCTTCGGCTTCCGGCTCCCCGTCTTCGGTCCGTTCGCGATCGCCGACATGGCCGGACTCGACGTGTACTCGTTCTGCTACGCCTCGCTCCAGACCCGGTGGCCCGAGCGGTTCGCCACGCCGGACTCCCTCAAGGAGCTCGTCGACGCCGGCAAGTTCGGCACCAAGTCGGGTGCCGGCTACCTCGACGTCCCGGCCGACCGCACCCCCGAGCTGATCGCCTACCGCAACAAGGCGTACGTCGCGATCAAGCAGCTCATGGACGAGCTCGGCCCCGCACCCATCAACTGAGCGCCGCGCCGACCGAGCGCACCGTCCGGCTCGATCGGACACCGACTCCACCACTCCCACGCAGAAAGGCCGGCCATGACCGCCACCAGCTTCCCCGAATCCAAGACCGTCGTCCTCACCGGCGCAGCCTCCCCGCGCGGCATCGGTCGTGCCTCCGCCCACCACCTCGCCGAACTCGGCTGGAACATCGGGATCATCGACCTCGACGAGGCTGCGGCGCAGGCGGTCGCCGCCGAGATCGCGGAGCAGCACGGGGTGCAGGCGGCCGGCGCCGGCGCGAACGTCGCCGACGAGGCGCAGGTGCGTGCCGCGTTCGACGCGCTCGAAGCCGCCCTCCCACAGCTCGTCGCCCTCGTGAACCTCGCGGGCGTCGCCTCACCCGTGCCCTATCTCGAGGTGAGCGCCGACGAGTGGAAGCGCGTCATCGACATCAACCTCAACGGCGTCCACTACACGACCCGCCGTGCGGTGGAGTCGATGGTGTCGAACGGCGTCGGTCGCGTCGTCAGCCTGTCGTCCGTCTCCGCCCAGCGTGGCGGCGGCACCTTCAGCAAGACGGCCTACTCGGCGGCGAAGGCCGGCGTGATCGGCTTCACCCGCAGCGTCGCCCGCGAGCTCGGCCACGACGGCATCACGGTCAACGCCATCTCGCCCGGACCCATCGACACCGACATCATGGGCGGCACCCTCACCGAGGAGCGCAAGACGGCCATGGCCGCCGACGGCGTCCTGCCGCGCATCGGCACCCCACGCGACATCGCCGCCGCCATCGCCTACCTCATCAGTGAGGACGCCGGCTTCGTCACCGGTCAGACGCTGAACGTCGACGGCGGCCTCTACATGCACTGATCCACCACACGCACCACGAGCGAACGGAGCAGCACCATGCAGCACCTCACCGGTCAGTGGACCAAATCCCGGTTGATCTTCCTCGGTCTCGGCGTCGTCTTCGTCGGCATCGGCCTCTGGATGATCGTCCCCTCGATGGTCTCCTGACCAGCAGCAGCAGCAGCAGCAGCAGTAGCGCCAGCAGCACCCACCCGCACCAGTCATCTCAAAGGAGAGTGTCTTGTCCACACCCAATCCGCCGGCGATCGGATCGACCAACGATCCGGCGCTGAAGTCGGCGATCCGCAAGGCGTCGAAGCACCTCATGCCGATGCTCGTCATTTTGTACTTCGTCGCGTTCCTGGACCGCACGAACGTCGGCTTCGCCGAGGAGGCGCTCAGCGTCGACCGCGGCATCTCGAACGGTGCCTTCGCCCTCGGGGCCGGCATCTTCTTCATCGGCTACGCGATCTTCGAGATCCCGAGCAACCTGCTGCTGAAGAAGTTCGGCGCCCGGTTCTGGCTCGCCCGCATCGCGGTGACCTGGGGCATCGTCGCCGCCCTGTTCGCCTTCACGACGAACGACACGATGTTCATCGTCCTGCGGTTCCTGCTCGGCGTGACCGAGGCCGGGCTCTTCCCCGGCGTCATCATGTTCCTGTCGGAGTGGTTCCCGAACAAGGTCCGCGTCCAGATGTTCTCGATCTTCTACCTGGCGCAGCCGTTCTCGCAGATGCTCGGCGCCCCGCTGAGTGGTGGCCTCATCAGCTTCGGCGACGCCCTGACCCCGTGGCACGGCTGGCAGGTGATGTTCTTCGCCGAGGGCATGCTCGCGGTCCTTGCCGGCTTCGCAGCGCTCTACTTCCTCACCAACTCGCCACAACAGGCGAAGTGGCTGGATCAACAGGAGAAGGACTCGTTGACGGCCGCGATGGAACGCGAGGACACCGTGCGGCAGTCGGACGGCCCGACCGGTATCGCGAAGGCGATGACGAGTTGGAAGGTGTGGTACTTCACCATCATCTACTTCTGCCTGCAGATCGCGGTGTACGGCACGACGTTCTACCTCCCGCAGCAGGTGGCGAACCTCATCGGCCAGGACGTCGGCTGGCAGGTCGGTCTCGTGGCGGCCATCCCGTGGCTCGTGGGTCTGTTCGCCTGCTACTACGTGGGCCGGAACGCGAACACGGTCGTCCGTCGTCGCACCTGGGGAACGATGTTCTACATCTCGACCGGCGTCTTCATCCTGGCCTCCGCTTGGGCTGGCGCGAACAACCAGCCGATCCTCGGCATCCTGTTCATCACCATCGCGGTGGCGAGCTTCCTCTCGGTCGGGCCGATCACGTGGGCCTACCCGACGGCGTTCCTCACCGGCACGGCTGCAGCGGCGGGCATCGGCCTCATCAACTCGCTCGGTAACCTCGGTGGCTTCGTCGCCCCGATCATGCGCACCGGGATCAACGAGAGCGTGCCGACCGACAGCGGCGTGTGGGGCGTGGTCTCGCTCGGGGTGTTCGCGTTCCTCGCAGCCGCGATGCTCTACTGCACCCGGTTCTTCCGTGGGGCGAAGGCGGACGAGCTGCTCGAGACGACGGCGAACCGCACGGCGCACTAGTCACGAAGCAACACCCGGACGGGGTCGATCGCTCAGGCGGTCGGCCCCGTTTCTGCGCCCTTCGACAGGCTCAGGGACCGTAACAGGGCGGCTCGGGGACCGAAGCTGGGCGGCTCGGGGACCGGAGGACTCGGTCCCTGAGCCTGTCGAAGGGTGTGTGCCCGGCCCTGCGGCTGTCAGATCCCGGTCCCTGAGCCTGTCGAAGGGCGGCTCAGTGCTCGGCGTCGCTGCGGGCGCGGGTGCGCACGAGCTCGATGTGTGAGCGCATGGCCGCCGCGGCGGCCTCGGGGCCGTCGGAGAACGCGTCGAGGATGGCTCGGTGCTCGACGACCGCTTGGTCGGCGTCGGTGACGCCCGTCTCGACCGTCTGGCGCATGCGGTGCACGCGGGTGGAGATGCCCTCGGACATGTCGAGGAGGAAGGGGTTGCGGGTGCCTTCGAAGATGAGGTGGTGGAAGTTCCAGTCCACCGCGAAGTACTCGCGGAGGAGTGCGACGGGGATATCGCCGGACGACGCCGCGGCGCGCACCCTGGCGGTCATCTCGACGTGCTGCGCCAGCGCCACCTCGAGGGCCGGGACGAGCTCGTCGGCGTGGGCGGCGGCCAGCGCAGTGGCGCCGCTCTCGAGCACGATGCGGGCGTCGAACAGTGACTCGAGCTGGTCGTCGGCGAGCGGCGGTGCGACCCGGTAGCCCTTGTGGGTGACCCGGGTGACGAGCCCGGTGCGCTCCAGCTGGACGAGTGCCTCGCGGACCGGCGTCGGCGAGACGTCGAGGTCGCGGGCGATGGCGTCGATCGACAGCCGGGCGCCCGGTTCGATGCCGGAGCTCAGGAGCATGTCGAGGACCAGCTCGTAGACGCGGTCGCGCAGCCCGCGGCGCTCGAGCGAGGAGGAGGCGCCGAGCGGGAAGACGGCATCAACCACGGCAGCCTCCGAAGGGTGTGCTCGAGGCGTCGTCACGGAGGGGAACCTCCGGTCGAGCGGCCGCGATGATCGTCGAGGACCAGTTTACGGGGCTGCCAGGCGTCATCGCGGCAGGTCGGAGCCCGCGCGGTCGAGGCCGGCCACCTCGTCGAGCACCAGCGAGAGGGCTGCCGGATCGTGGGCGAAGCGGCCGAGGAAGACCCCGTCGACCGCGTCGCCGATCGTCGTGAGCAGGCCGGGTCCGGCGCTCCCGCCGTAGATGACGGCCGAGGACGTCTCGATGTGCCCGGCCGCGGCGAGCGTATCGAGGTGGCCGCGCAGCCGGAGGCACACCGCGCGGATGTGGGCTGGACTCGCGGCCTCGGTGGCGCCGATGGCCCAGTGTGGTTCGTAGGCGACGATGACGCGGCCCATGATCCCGGCGGCGACCGCCCCTGCCAGGGCGTCGTCGAGCTGTGCGACGCACTCCGCGGCCGCCACCTCGGCGTCTCCGTGATCGGCCTCGCCGATGCACAGCACCGGCGCGAGACCGTTGCGGAGCGCGGCGGTCGTCTTCGCGCGGACGACGTCGGGCGTCTCGCCGAACAGTCGGCGCCGCTCCGCGTGCCCGACCTCGACGAGCTCGCAGCCGACCTCGCGGAGCTCGGCGCCGCTCACCTCGCCGGTGAACGCCCCGGTGTCCTCGGTCGCGAGGTCTTGAGCCCCCACGGCTGCGACGCCGCGGAGCCGCTCGACCGCGCCGGTCACCGAGAGGTATCCGGGGATGACGAACAGCTCCGCCGCGCCGGATCGGAGTGCGTGGTGCTCGGCCGACACCCCCGCGACGACCGAGCACCAGTCGAGCGTCTGCGCGTGCCCGAAGTACATCTTCAGGCTCACGCCGACGAGTCTGGGACGTCCTGACATCAGGACGCTTCGTACGCGCTGATCTCCTGCACCTTGTCGTTCGACGCGCTCGAGGCGTCGAACTCGTAGGTGAGCCACTCGCGCACGTTGCGGCGGGCGAGTTCGATGCCGACGACGCGCTGGCCCATGCAGAGCACCTGGGCGTCGTTCGAGAGCACCCCGCGTTCGACGGAGAATCCGTCGTGCGCGGTGACGGCTCGGATGCCCTGGACCTTGTTCGCCGCGATCGCGACGCCGAGGCCCGTGCCGCAGATGAGCAGCGCGCGGTCGGCCTCGCCGCGGGCGACGATCTCGGCCGCAGTCACCGCGACCGTCGGGTAGTTGGTGTGGCCGTCGGCGTCGACCCCGACATCCACCACGGAGGCGACCAGGTCGCTCGCCTCGAGGTCGCGCTTAAGGATCTCCTTGTAGTCGTAGCCGGCGTCATCGGAGCCGATGACGATTCGCCAGGTGCGGGTCATGGTGTGCCTTTCGTTGCTGGCCCTTCGACAAGCTCAGGGACCGGGGTGTCGCTTCAGGGACCGGGGTGTCGCTTCAGGGACCGGGGTGTCGCTTCAGGGAGCGGGGCGTTTGTTCAGGGAGCGGGGCGTGTGTTCAGGGAGCGGGTTGTCAGGAGCGGGCGTTCAGCGCTCGGCGAGCAGGGTACCGACGCGCTCGACGATGAGGGCGAGGGAGACGGCCCCCGGGTCCTCGACGCCGACGGCCTTCGAGCCGTGCGAGCGGGCGCGACCCATGCCGGGCATGAGACCGGCCGTGTCGTGGGCCGCGGTGGTGGCCGCTGCCGCCGCCGTGGTCCACGCGGTGGAGAGGTCGTCGCCGGCGGCGACGCGTTCCGCCAGCGTGTCGGCGAACGGGACCAGGGCGTCGACGAGCGTCTTGTCGCCGACGGAGGCCTTGCCGTACTGCATGACGGCGTCCTTGGCGGCGGTCACGCCCTCGCTCACAGCGGTGGCGGTCGGGCGCCCGGCGTCGCCGAGGCGCTCGCCGAGGGTGCGGAGCATGACGCCCCACAGGGCACCAGAGGTGCCACCGGCGCGGTCGGACCAGGCGTCGCCCGAGCGGTCGAGCAGGGTCGCGACGCCGGCACCGGCCTCGCGCAGGCGCTCGGCCTCGGCGGCGAG
>NZ_JACYTW010000077.1:0-13318 GCF_014841395.1 Plantibacter sp. CFBP 13570
CGGCCGGATCGCCCGGCACGACCACCGTCGCCGCGGGCATCGCCAGCGAGCTCGCCGCGCGCGGACGCCGGGTCGTCCTCATCGACGCGGACACCTACGGGTCGTCCGTCGCGGCCATGCTCGGCCTCCTCGATGAGGCACCCGGGTTCGCCGCGGCCTGCCGGCTGGCCGGAAGTGGAGCGCTCGACATCGAGCAGCTCGAGCGGATCGCGGTCGTCCATCCGTCGCCCTCCGGCGCGTTCCGGGTCCTGACCGGCATCTCACGTGCGGCACGCTGGACGGAACTGTCGACGGAACGCGTCGCGACGACCATCGAACGGTGCCGGGCGTGGATGGACGACATCGTGATCGACACGGCGTTCTGCCTGGAGGCGGACGAGGAGATCTCGAGCGACCTGTTCGCGCCCAGACGGAACGGGGCGGCGTTCGCCGTCCTCGGGTCCGCGGACCGGGTGGTGGAGGTCGGTGCGGCCGACCCGGTCGGGGTCACGAGGCTGCTCCGCGGCCACGCGGAACTCGTCGAACTCGTCGACCCGTCGCGCATCTCGGTGGTGGTGAACCGGCTGCGTGGCGTCGCGCTCGGTACCGGGCCGGCCGGTCAGTTGGCGTCCACGCTCTCCCGCTTCGGCGGGATCGAGGCTGCCGCGCTCCTGCCCGAGGACCAGCGGGTGGTGGACGCCGCGGTGATCGCGGGGAGGAGCCTCCGCGACCAGGCCCCGCGCGGGGCGCTTCCCGTCGCGTTGCGGCGGTTCGTGTCCACCGTCCTCGACCAGGAGCCGGCGCCGGTGCGGGACCGATCGCGGCGCTCGGCGGGTGGAGCACGCGGGCGTCGTGCGCGGAGTCGGTCACGCCGAGCGCAATAGTCTCGACGGAGTCACTCAATACAATTGGGTGATCAACCGAATATGCATTTGCTCGCCGATATATGCATCTGCATTCTTCTCCGATGCATCGCTATCCGTTGGGTGATGAATTACTCCGGTATCGTGTCGGTATTCAGATTCGCTTGGTGAGGTTCGATATGATCGGATAACCGTCGGACTCACCACGGATATCTTCAGGAGGACCCCCCATGGCTCAGAAAGTCATCACCACATACATCGACGATCTCGACGGCAGCGAACTCGCTTCTGGTGCAGGAGAGACCGTCCGGTTCGCGATCGACGGAACCGAATACGAGATCGATCTCGGTGCAGACAATGCGAACAACCTCCGCGAGTCGCTGAAGCCCTACATCGGAGCCGGACGCCCGGTCAAGCGTGGGCGCCGCACCTCGAGCACCAGCACCCGCAACAGCGCCGAGAACCTCGCCGCGATCCGCGAGTGGGCCGCGAAGAACGGGCACGCCGTGTCGTCGCGCGGACGCATCCCCCAGGCGGTCCAGGACGCTTACCGCGCAGCCAACTGACACAGTCACGTCCGGCGACGGCGCTCAGTGGCCCCCCACGGGCCGCTGAGCGCCGTCGCCGTTCCATGCCTGCCCTGCCAGTGGTCATCGGGGCACGCCCGGCGCACTCGGTGTCGGCCGGCCGAGCCTAGACTGGAATCGTGTCGACGCTCAGTGATCTCGTTCTCGCCCAGGGCCGCTCCAGTGCGGCCGACGTGGAGTGGCTGCACATGCTGCTCGCGGACAGCCAACTCCTCGCGGATCTGGCGTTCGCCGATATCGTCATCTGGGTACCGACGGATTCCGGCAGTTTCATAGCGGTCGCGCATTCGCGTCCGTCGAGTGCCGCGACACTCTTCTATCGCGACTTCGTCGGCCAATCCATCAAGCAGGAATGGCGTAAGCAGGTCACCGACTGTTTCGAGAGCGGACGGATCATCGAGTCGTCCGCGCCGGACTGGTACGAGGAGACCCCGACCAGGGTTCGTGCAGTGCCCGTCGCCCGGCGGATATCGCCGACCGAGACGACCAATGCCGACGGACCGATCGCGGTCATCACCCGCCACACCAATCTCGGTGAGGCCCGTACGCCGAGCCGCCAGGAACTCACCTTCAACGACTGCGCGAGTGACCTGTTCGAGATGATCGCAGTGGGCGACTTCCCCGATCTCGGAGCGCCGACCGGACCACGCCGGGGCGCGCCGCGCGCGAGCGACGGCCTGATCCGTCTCGATGTCGACGGCACCGTCACCTTCGCCAGCCCCAACGCGCTCTCGGCCTTCAACCGGATCGGATTCGCCGAGGAACTCGAGGGCGAGTCGCTCGCGGACGTCACGACCCATCTGCTCTCCGGGACCGGGACCGTCACCGTCGACGAATCGCTGCCACTCGTCGTCACCGGTCGGGCGCCCTGGCGGACCGACATCGAGGACAAGGGCGTGACGGTCTCCCTCCGGGCGATCCCGTTGCGCAGCCGGGGCGAGCGGGTGGGTGCGATCGTGCTCTGCCGCGACGTCAGCGAACTGCGTCACCAGGAGCAGGAACTCATCACCAAGGACGCGACGATCCGCGAGATCCACCACCGGGTGAAGAACAACCTCCAGACCGTCGCATCGCTCCTGCGGATCCAGGCCAGGCGGACGCACTCGGAGGACGCCCACGACGCCCTCACACAGGCCATGCGGCGCGTGGCCGCCATCGCGGTCGTGCACGACACGCTGTCCGAGGGGCTCAATCAGAACGTCGACTTCGACGAGGTCTTCGAGCGCGTGCTCCTGCTCATCGCCGAAGTGGCGAGCTCGCACAACACCACGGTCCGCCCGAAGTCCTCCGGCTCCTTCGGCGTGCTCCCGAGCGAGTACGCGACGCCACTCGCCCTCGCGCTCACCGAACTCGTCACCAACGCGGTGGAGCACGGCCTCAACGGCCGCGACGGCGACGTGGAGATCACGGCCGACCGCACGGACGAGCTGCTGAGCGTGCAGGTCCGCGACAACGGCGTGGGGCTCCCGGAGGGGAAGGTCGGGTCCGGCCTCGGCACCCAGATCGTGCGGACGCTCATCCAGGGGGAACTGGGCGGGACGATCGACTGGCACACGCTCATGGGGAGCGGAACCGAGGTCACGATCGCGATCCCGATGCGCTGGGTCGCCAAGAGCTGAGGTCCTGGGCCGTCGCGAACGGCCGCGGACATGCGAGAACCCCGGGGCCGTTCGGCACCCGGGGTTCTCGTCTGCGACTAGGAGGCGCGGCGGGCGCGAGCCGCGCGACGCTTGAGGGCGCGGCGCTCGTCTTCGCTGAGGCCGCCCCACACACCGGAGTCCTGGCCGGTCTCGAGCGCGTACTGGAGGCACAGCTCCGTGACACTGCAGGTGGCGCACACGGCCTTCGCCTTGTCGATCTGATCGACCGCCGGACCGGTGTTCCCGACCGGGAAGAACAATTCCGGGTCGACGGTCAGGCAGGCAGCTTTATCGCGCCAATCCATAGGGGAGCTCCTTTTATTGCATGGTGAGATTTCTTCAACCGAGTGAGGGGTCTCGGGAAGCGAAAGCCGAAATGCGAGGGGGATGATCGTCCGGGATTCGGGATCTGTCCACACCCTCGTGGACCTCATGTCGGCCTCAAACATGGTTTCATATCGGTAAGAGCAAATCAATAGTCAAGTTTGGGTGAACCCTGTGAGTACCGATCGAAACGCCGCCTCCGCTCCGAACCCGGAGGAGCGTCGTCGTCCGGCGGTGCTGGCCTTCATCGTCCTGCTCGTCGCGGAGGCGTTGCTCATGATCGGGCTCTCGGCCTGGTTCCTCTTCGAGCTGGTCGCGGCGACGCCGGCCTCGTTCACGAGCGCACTGGCGATCTTCGTGATCCTGCTCATCGCCACGGCGTTCGTCACGGCGCTCGCCCTCGGCGCGATCCGCGGACGGAGCTGGATCCGCGGGGGAGCGGTCACCTGGCAGCTCGTGCAGATCGCCGTCGCCGTCGGCGCGTTCCAGGGGGTCTTCGCGCAACCCGCGATCGGGTGGTTCCTGCTGTTGCCGTCGCTGGCCGTCCTCGGGCTCCTGTTCACGCCGGCCGTCGCCGCCGTGACCCGACGCGAGATCTGAGCGCGACGCGTCGGTCCTGATGGTCCAGCCGCGACGCGTCAGGCGTCGAGGCCGAGAGCCTTACGGAGGCTCTTCACGTGGCCGGTGGCCTTGACGTTGTACCGGGCGAGGGTGAGGGTGCCCGTCTCGTCGATGACGAACGTCGACCGGAGGACGCCCGTGACGATGCGTCCGTACGAGTTCTTCTCACCGTAGGCTCCGTACGCCTGGTGGACCGTCAGCTCCGGGTCGCTGAGGAGCGGGAACGTGAGCCCGTCCTCCTCCTGGAAGGCCTTGAGCTTCTCGACGGAGTCCTTCGAGACGCCGAGCACCACGTACCCGGCACCGCTGAGCGATGCGAGGTTGTCGCGGAAGTCGCACGCCTGGGTGGTGCAGCCGGGCGTCATCGCGGCGGGGTAGAAGTACAGGATCACCCGCCGTCCGGCGAAGTCGGACAGGGACACGCTGGTGCCGTCCTGGTCGGTCAGGGTGAACGCGGGGGCCGGGTCGCCGGCGGAGAGACGGAGGGGTTCAGGCATACCCCAAGCCTAGTCAGGAGTACTGGTCGGCTTTGATCGTCGCGAAGGTCCCCAGCAGCCGCTGGAGCGAGTCGAGGCGCGCGGGGCCGTTCTCTCCGAGCCGTCCCTCGGCCACGGCCTCGATGATCGCGCAGTCGGGGGCGTCGGGAAGATGGGTGCAGCCGCGCGGGCACTCGAGCGCGATCTCCGCGAGGTCGGTGAACGACTTCAGGATGTTGGCGGTGTCGACGTGTCCGAGACCGAACGAGCGGACGCCCGGGGTGTCGATGACCCACCCGGATCCTCCGGGCGCCTCGATGCGCAACGAGACGGTCGACGAGGAGGTGTGGCGGCCACGCCCGGTGACGACGTTCACATGCCCTGTGGCGCGCTCAGCGGTCGGGACGAGGGCGTTGACGAGGGTGGACTTGCCGACGCCCGAGTGGCCGACGAAGACCGTGTCGTGGCCGATGAGGGCCTCGGTGATCTCGGCCAGGGGGACGTCGTCCTCCCGGCTGCGGAACACGCGCAGGCCGAGCCCGGCGAAGTTCGCGAGGAACTCGTCGGGGTCCTGGAGGTCCGTCTTCGTGATGCAGAGGATCGGGGTGATCCCCGCGTCGTAGGCGGCGACGAGGTAGCGGTCGACGAGGCGGGCCCGTGGTTCGGGGTTCGCCGCAGCCACGACGATGAGCATCTGGTCGGCGTTGGCGACGACGACGCGCTCCATGGCGTCGGTGTCGTCGCCACTGCGGCGGAGCAGCGTCGTGCGCGGCACGATCCGCACGATGCGCGACAGCGTGCCCTCGGCACCCGAGGTGTCGCCGACGACATCGACCCGGTCGCCGGTCACGATGGCCTGCTTACGGAGTTCACGAGCGCGGGTCGACGTCAGGACGCGCTCCTCGGGCGTGCCTTCGTCGAGGAGCACGGTGTAGCGACCGCGGTCGACCGCGAGGACGCGTGCGGTCAGTGCATCGAGGTGCTCGGGCCGCGTCTTCGTCCGTGGGCGGTTCGCCTTCGGGTTCGGCCGCATCCTGATGCTCGACTCGTCGAGTTCCGGCTCGTCGTCGTCGACGCCGTCGTCCCACCAGCTCATCGGCTCAGCCCCCGAGCATCGCGTGCCACAGTTCGGTGAACTGTGGGAGCGTCTTCGCGGTCGTGGCGACGTTCTCGATGGTGACCCCGGGCACGACGAGACCGAGGATCGCTCCCGTGGTCGCCATGCGGTGGTCGTGGTAGCTCGACCACTCGCCGCCGTGGAGGGGGCGCGGTTCGATGCGGAGACCGTCCGGCAGCTCCGTGACGGCGCCACCGAGCTTGTTGATCTCCGTCGCGAGGGCCGCGAGGCGGTCGGTCTCGTGGTGACGGATGTGCCCGATGCCCGTGATGGTCGACGGTCCGTCGGCGAGTGCTGCGAGCGCGGTGAGGGCGGGCGCGAGCTCGCCGCCGGTGGTCAGGTCGAGATCGACCGCGGTGATCCGTTCGCCGCCGGTGACGGTGAGGCGGTCGCCGTCCAGGGTGACCGTCGCGCCGAAGCGGGGCAGGAGGTCCGCCAGGTCGGCACCGACCTGGGTGGTGGAGGCGGGCCAGCCGCGGAGCGTGACGCTCCCGCCGGTGACGAGCGCCGCAGCGAGGAACGGTGCGGCGTTGGAGAGGTCGGGCTCGAGGTCGACGTCGAGCGCGGCGATCGTGCCGGGGGCGACGACCCACTCACCGACGGCGGGTTGTTCGACGGTGACCCCTCGGGCCGCGAGGGCCGCGATGGTCATCTCGATGTGCGGCAGGCTCGGCAGACGCTCGCCCTCGTGGACGAGGTGGAGGCCCTGCTCGAAGCGGGCTGCGGCCAACAGGAGGCCGGACACGAACTGGCTCGACGACGACGCGTCGATCGTGAGCTTGCCACCCGTGACCGTGCCCGTGCCGTGCACCGTGAAGGGGAGCGCCTTCCGGCCGTCGTCGCTGATGTCGACGCCGAGCGCCTGGAGCGAGCCGATCATGGTGGCCATCGGCCGGTTCCTGGCCGAGGGGTCGGCGTCGAAGACGGTCGGCCCGAGGGCGAGGGCGGCCAGCGGCGGGACGAACCGCATGACGGTGCCGGCGAGCCCGCATTCGACGGTCGTGCTGCCGAACAGCTCGCCCGGCGTGACGAGCCAGTCCTTGCCGAACGCGCCCGACGCCGGTCGCTCGACGATGGTGGTCCCGAGTGCGCGCAGCGCCTCGACCATGTTGGTGCTGTCCATCGAGTGGAGCGGGGCGCGCAGCAGGGAGGGCCCGTCGGCCAGAGCGGCCAGGACGAGCTCGCGGTTCGTGAGCGACTTCGAGCCCGGGAGCGAGACGGTCGCATCGACCGGACCGCCCGCGACGGGCGCCGGCCAGGCTGCGTCGTCGTGCTCGGGTTCGGCATCGCCGTACACGTCGAAATCTGGTGCGGAATACGGATTGGTCAACATTGGTTCCAACAGTAGTCGGGGTCGAGAGCAGAAGGAGGAGCGGATGTCCACAGCGGTACTGGAACGACCGGTGACGGAGGCCGATCACGGCCGTCTGGCGCTGGCCGTAGACTGGCCGGTGATGACCTCCGTCGACCCAGAAGCCCTTCCGGCCGAGCCGGACCCCCGATCACTGTTCGAAGCACAGGCACTGCCGTTCATCGATCAGTTGTACGGCGCTGCCATGCGCATGACGAAGAACCCGTCGGACGCCCAGGACCTCGTCCAGGAGACGTTCGTGAAGGCCTTCGCCGCGTTCGCGCAGTTCGAACAGGGCACCAACCTCAAGGCGTGGCTCTACCGCATCCTCACGAACACGTACATCAACACGTATCGGAAGAAGCAGCGCGAGCCGTACCAGGGCACCATCGATGACCTCGAGGACTGGCAGTTGGGCGGCGCCGAGTCGATCAGCGCCACCTCCAGCCGCTCCGCCGAGGCCGAAGCGATCGATCATCTGCCGGACAGCGACGTGAAGAACGCGTTGCAGGCCATCCCGGAGGACTTCCGCCTCGCGGTGTACCTCGCCGACGTGGAGGGCTTCGCCTACCAGGAGATCGCCGACATCATGAAAACGCCCATCGGGACCGTGATGAGTCGTCTGCACCGTGGCCGACGACTCCTCCGCGACCTGTTGGCCGACTACGCCGAGTCCCGGGGGTTCACCGTGACGAAGCAGGGGAGCAAGAAATGAGCGACTGCGGCTGCGACAAGGCCAAGAAGGACCTCGAGGAGTACCTCCGTCACGAGGTGTGCACGACCGAGGCGGCCGACATCCGTGAGCACCTCGCGAACTGCCCGGAGTGTCAGAACGAGGCGCTCGTCGCCCAGACCCTCACCGAGGCCGTCCAGCGGGCGTGCAAGGAGACGGCACCCGAAGACCTGAAGAACCAGGTCCTGGCGTCGCTGCGGGCCACCCAGGCCACCCACGAGAGCGCCTGACGGCGGACCGACCGCATCAGCCTGCGCCGTCGAGGCGTGACTCCTCGACGTCCAGCATGCGCTGCGCCTTCGCCAGCACCTCGGAGGAGTAGCTGCCGGTCGCCCGCGCATCGAGGAGCGCATCGCGTTCGGCGTCGAGCACTCGGCGTCGCAGCTGTCGGAACTGCTCGTGCGGGCCCACGCCGGCATCGGTGCGTTCCGCCGCCGACTCGACGCGGATGAGGCTGCTCGTGCGCACCCGGTCGACGACCGCGGTGTCGAACGGTTCACCGCCGTCCGTGCGCAGCTGCGGATCGTCGAGGGCGGCCACACCGACGGTCGAGATCTCCTCGACCAGACCGGCCAGCTCCGCCATCGCTGCCTGCTCGTCCGTCCCACCGACCCGGGTCAGCCGGATGACGAGCGGGAGGGAACCGCCCTGGAGCAGGAGGGTGACGATCGCGACCGTGAACGCGATGAGGACCAGCTCCGCCCGATACGGGGTGTCGAGCGGGAGCGACTGCGCGGCGGCGATCGTGACGACGCCACGCATCCCCGCCCAGGCGAGTACCGCTCCACCCCGCCATCCGAGTCCCTCGCGTTGCAGGAAGTCCAGGTCGGCGCTCCGCCGGGCGATCGACCTCGAGAAGGCGGCCTTGCGTTTGGCTGAGCGCGCGTTCTCCGTCGGATGCTCCTCGAGGCGTGCGGAGACCTGCTCCAGTCTCGGCCGCCGGGCGAGGGCCTCCCGTTCGTCGCGTCGCAACGACCAGACGAGGACGCCGACGAACACGATGCGGACGACGATGAGGGTGATGGCGGTCAGCAGACCGAGGCCGATCGACGACCAGATGCCGAGGTCGTCCTGCTCCACCTGCGAGACGATGGCCTCGAGCTCGAGCCCCATGAGCAGGAACACCCCGTTCTCGAGGAGGAACTGCGTCGTCCGCCAGTTGATGCGTTCGCTGATGCGGTCCTGGGCGGTGAAGTACTTCGCGCTCTGATGCCCGGTGTAGAGTCCGGCGACCACGACCGACAGGACGCCCGACGCGTGGAAATGCTCGGCAGGGAGGTACGCGATGAACGGCACGGCGAAGGAGATGACCGTCGTCAGGACGGGGTCACCCAGGCGGGACCGGATCCGGACCGTGATGAACCCGACGACGATCCCGATCGCGATCGCGAGCGCCACGGCATAGGCGAAGTCGCCAAGGACGCCCCACAACGAGACCGTGCCGGCGGTCGCGGCGATGGCGGAGCGCAGGAGGACGAGGGCCGAGGCGTCGTTCACGAGGCTTTCGCCCTCGAGGACGCTCACGAGGCGCGACGGCATGCCCAGTCGCTTACCGATGGAGGTCGCGGCGACCGCGTCGGTCGGGCTGACGACGGCACCGAGTGCGATGCCGGCGGCCAGGCTCAGGTCGGGGAGGATCGTCGACAGGATCCAACCGATGAGGACCGACGACACCACGACGAGGACGACCGAGAGCCCGGAGATCGCTTTGAGGTTGCGGCGGAAGTCGACCAGCGGGACGTTGACGGCAGCCGAGTAGAGCAGCGGCGGCAGCACCCCGGCGAGGATCCACTCCGGCTTGACCTCGACGTCCGGCACGAACGGCAGATAGCTGAGGGCGAGGCCGACCAGGACGAGGATGAGCGGGGCTGCCACACGCAGCTTGTTCGCGAAGCGGGCCACCGCGACGATGGTCACCACCGCGACGACGGCGAGGAATGCGAAGTCCATGGCGTCAGCCTATTGGCGGTGGCTCACCGCCCACTCACGGATCGCTGTCGCCGTGCTGACCACCAGCCTCCAGACGACGACGCAGACGACGACGACGACCGCCTGTCGGAACAGGCGGTCGTCGTCGGTCGTGCGGCTGAGGTCAGAGCGCCAGCGCGGTGCGGAGGAGCTCCGCCTGCTCGGCGGCGTGACGCTTCGCCGAACCCGTGGCGGGCGAGGCGGACGCGGTGCGCGACACGTTGCGGATCGTCCGACCCTCGAGGTGCTTGGCAGCCTCCAGGCAGATGAACGGCCACGCGCCCTGGTTCTCCGGTTCGTCCTGCACCCACACCAGTTCGGCGTTCGGGTACTGCGCGACCACGGCGTTCAGCTCGGCCACCGGGACCGGGTAGAACTGCTCGACGCGGACGAGGGCGATCTCGTCGTTCGGCTGCTTCTGCAGCTCGCTGAGGAGGTCGTAGTGGATCTTCCCGGAGTGCAGGAGCACCCGCTTGACCGCGGCCTTGTCGGTGATCCGTGCGTCGTCGATCACCGGCTCGAAGCGGCCGGAGGTGAAGTCCGCCACCGGGCTGGTCGCGCCACGCAGACGCAGCATCGCCTTCGGGGTGAAGACGACGAGCGGCCGACGCGGGCGTGCGTACGCCTGGCGACGCAGGAGGTGGAAGTACGACGCGGGGGTCGACGGCCGTGCGACGGTCATGTTGTCCTCGGCGCAGAGCTGCAGGAACCGCTCGATCCGCGCGGACGAGTGGTCGGGGCCCTGGCCTTCGTAGCCGTGGGGGAGGAGGAGCGTGACACTCGACCGCTGCGACCACTTCTGCTCGGCGGAGGAGATGAACTCGTCGATGATCGTCTGCGCGCCGTTGGTGAAGTCGCCGAACTGCGCCTCCCACAACACGAGCGCGTCGGCGCGTTCGACCGAGTAGCCGTACTCGAAGCCCATGACCGCGTACTCGCTGAGGAGCGAGTCGTAGATCCAGAAGCGGGCCTGGTTGTCGCTGAGGTTCGCGAGCGGCAGCCACTCCTGGCCGTTGACCCGGTCGTGGAGGACGGCGTGACGCTGCACGAAGGTGCCGCGGCGGGAGTCCTGTCCGGACATCCGCACCGGGGTGCCCTCGATGAGTACCGATCCGAGCGCGAGCAGTTCTCCGAAGCCCCAGTCGATGTTGCCGTTGCGGCTCATGTCGAGACGCTTCTCGAGGAGCTGCTGCACCTTCGGGTGCACGGTGAACCCGGCGGGCTTGTTGTTGAACGCGTCGCCGATGAGCTGCACGACGCCCTCGGAGACACCGGTCGTCTCGAGTTCGCCGGAGTAGCCGTCCTCGTCGAGGACCTCGGTCGGGATCGGCGTCGGCGAGGTCTGCTCGGCGTGCGTCTCCATGAAGGCGCGCTCGAGGCGGTCCTGGAAGTCGCGGTGCGCGGCCTCGTACTCCTCCTCGGTGATGTCGCCGCGGCCGACGAGCGCCTCGGTGTACAGCTTGCGGACGGAGCGCTTCGCCTCGATGAGGCTGTACATGAGCGGCTGCGTCATCGACGGGTCGTCGCCCTCGTTGTGGCCGCGTCGGCGGTAGCACACGAGGTCGATGACGACATCGCGCTTGAACTCCTGGCGGTATTCGAAGGCGAGCTCCGCGACCCGCACGACGGCCTCGGGGTCGTCGCCGTTCACGTGGAAGATCGGCGCCTGGATGGTCTTCGCGACGTCGGTGTTGTAGATGGAGGAGCGGCCCTCGCCAGGAGGCGTGGTGAAGCCGACCTGGTTGTTGATGACGACGTGGACCGTGCCGCCCGTGCGGTAGCCGCGCAACTGAGACAGCTGCATCGTCTCGAGGACGACGCCCTGACCGGCCATCGCCGCATCGCCGTGGATGAGGATCGGGAGGGTGCCGAACGCGCCGATCGGCCCGCGGTCCTGCTTCGCGCGGACGATGCCCTCGAGCACGCCGTTGACGGCCTCGAGGTGCGAGGGGTTCGCTGCCAGGTAGACCGGGATCTCGCGGCCGTCCTCGGCCTTGAAGGTGCCCTCGGTGCCGAGGTGGTACTTCACGTCGCCGGAACCGTGGCTCGCAGGGTCCTGCGTTCCCTCGAACTCGCGGAAGATCTGACCGTACGTCTTGCCGGCGATGTTCGTGAGGACGTTGAGGCGGCCGCGGTGGGCCATACCGATCGCGACCTCGTCGAGCTGGGCCTGCGACGCACCCTGGAGGATGGTGTCGAGCAGGGCGATGGTGGACTCGCCGCCTTCGAGGCTGAAGCGCTTCTGGCCGACGTACTTCGTCTGCAGGAAGGTCTCGAAGGCCTCGGCCTCGTTGAGCTTGCCGAGGATGCGCATCTGCTCGTCGTGCGTCGGCTTCTCGTACTTGCGCTCGACCTTGCTCTGGATCCACTTGCGCTGCGCGGGGTCCTGGATGTGCATGTACTCGATGCCCGTGGTGCGGCAGTACGAGTCGCGGAGGACGCCGAGGATGTCGCGCAGCTTGGCCGTGCGGGCCGAGCCGAAGGCGCCCGTGACGAACTCGCGGTCGAGGTCCCAGAAGGTCAGGCCGTGGGTCTCGATCTCGAGGTCGGGGTGCGAGCGCTGCACGTACTCCAGCGGGTCGATGTCGGCCATGAGGTGGCCGCGGACGCGGAACGCGTTGATGAGCTCCTGGACGCGGGCGGTCTTGTCGACGGCGTCGGCGAGGTCGACGCTGATGTCGGGCGACCAGTGGATCGGGTCGTACGGGATGCGGAGCGCGGCGAAGATGTCCTGGTAGAAGCTGCGGCTGCCGATGAGCAGCTCGTGGACGACCTTGAGGAACTCGCCCGAGCCGGCACCCTGGATGACGCGGTGGTCGTAGGTGCTCGTGAGGGTGATCGTCTTGCCGATCGCCAGCTCGTTGAGCGTGCGCTCGGAGGCGCCCTGGAACTCGGCCGGGTACTCGAGGGCGCCGGCGCCGATGATGCAGCCCTGGCCCTTCATGAGACGGGGGACCGAGTGCACGGTCCCGATGCCACCGGGGTTCGTGAGCGAGATCGTGACGCCCTGGAAGTCGGCTCCGGTGAGCTTGCCCTTGCGGGCGCGGGTCACGAGGTCCTCGTACGCCGAGAGGTACTCGTTGAAGGTGAGGGTGTCGGCGCGCTTGATGCCCGGCACCATGAGGGCGCGGGAGCCGTCGGGCTTCGGGAGGTCGATGGCGATGCCGAGGTTGATGTGCGCCGGGGCGACGACCGTGGGCTTGCCGTCGGCCTCCTCGTAGTAGACGTTCTGGCTCGGGAAGTCCTTCAACGCCTGGATGAGGGCCCAGCCGATGAGGTGGGTGAAGCTGACCTTGCCGCCTCTGGCGCGCTTCAGGTGGTTGTTGATGACGATGCGGTTGTCGATCATCAGCTTCGCCGGGATGGTGCGCACGCTCGTCGCGGTCGGGACCGTCAGGCTCGCGTCCATGTTGGTGGCGAGCGACTTGGCCATGCCCTTCAGCACGGTGACCTTGTCGACGTCCTCCGGAGCGGGTTCGGTCTGGTCGCTCTTCGGCTGCTGGACCTGGTTCGGGCTCGTCATCGGGGCGTCGGCCGGGATCGGGGCCGGCTTCGCCTGGACCGAGGTGGTGCGCGCGACCGGCTGCGCGCCGATGACCTGGATCGGGGCCGTCGGCGGGTTGACCCGGGCCGCCGCCTCGTCCGCCGCCGCAGGGGTG
>NZ_JACYTW010000078.1:0-12877 GCF_014841395.1 Plantibacter sp. CFBP 13570
CCTCGGCAGCCGCCCGTGCGGCCTCAGCGGCAGCCGCCGCGGCTGCAGCAGCGGCGGCGGCAGCCGCCTTCACTTCCTCACCCTTGCGGTAGTCGGCCTCGGTGGCTGCGCGGTTCTCCTTGAGGACCACGAGCTGGGCCTCGAGCGTCGCGAGGTACTCCTGCTGCTCGGACACGGCGGTCTCGGCGTCGGCACGGGCTGCGACCGCATCTCCGAGCGCGGTCTCGGCTGCCGCGGCGAGCTCGCCGAGGGCGGCCTCGGCGATGGTCGCCTGCTCGGTGAGCAGCGACGCCGTGTTCGCATCGGTCCTCGCCCGGTCGTAGGTGCCGTCCGTGGACTCGCTGAGCTTCGTGATCGTGCTCAAGCGCCCGAGGAGCGACTCCGGCTCCTGGCCGTCGAGGAATGCGGCGGTACTGAGGTCGACGTTCCCCGACCGCAACCACGCGGCGACGAGCGCGCCGGCCTGGCGTTTGGAGGCCTCTGCCGCGGTCGTCGCGGCCACGGCCTGCTCGCGGAGCGAGACGGCACGGTAGCTCGCCTCGTCGACGGCCAGCTGAGCGGCCTCGTACTCGTCGGCACGGAGGACGGCCTCAGCTTCGGCGAGCGCCGCAGCGGTCTTCAGCTGCTGGACGAGCCCTTCGATCTGACCGATGGTCGACTGCTTCGAGGACTCGCTCGAGCGGGCCGCCTCGACGTCCTCCCAGCTGGGGTACTCCGCAGCGGCGGCCGGCTGCGCGAGACCCATCGAGAGGACGATGACTCCGGCGAGGGCCGCGGCGATGGAGGCGCGACGGCGCGCGGGACGGAGGCGTGGCATGCTGCCATCCTGGCAGTGGTCAGCCCCGTTCGGGGGGAGGCTCGCCCGCCTCTGAACGAACCGGCGCCGCCCGGTGGGAGAGCACGAGGTCGAGCAGCCGGTCGGCGATGCTGCGCTTCGATCCGTTCGCCTCACCGACCACCTCGCCGGCGCCGTCGATCACGACGACCTCGTTGTCGCGCGTGCCGAAACCGTTCATCCACCCCACGCGATTGAGCACGAGGAGGTCAGCGCCCTTGCGTGCCGCCTTGGCCCGGCCGAGGGCCAACAACTCCTCGCGGTCGGCGGCGGTCTCTGCAGCGAACCCGACGACCATCCGTCCCGGCACCGGGGCAGCGGCGAGTCCGGCGAGCACGTCGGGGTTGCGGACGAGTCGCAGGGTGAGCTCCTCACCGGTGTCGTCCTTCTTGATCTTCCGTTCGGCGATCTCGGCGGCGCGGTAGTCGGCCACGGCTGCCGCCATGACCACGAGCGTCGCGTCGGCCGCCACGTCCTCCATGGCGACCGCGAGTTCCGCAGCGGTGCCGACCGGGACGATCCGCAGACCGTCGACCGCAGCCGCTTCGGCCGCGACGTCGGCGTCCAGGTGCGCCGCGACGAGCACCACCTCGGCACCGCGCTCGGCGGCGGCCTGCGCGATGGCCAGCCCCTGTCGACCGCTCGACCGGTTCCCGAGGAACCGCACCGGGTCGAGCGGCTCGCGGGTGCCGCCGGCCGAGACGACGACACGCTCGGCGCGGAAATCGTCCGGGTGCGCGTCGGTTCCACCGGTGCGTCCGGTGAGCAGCGCCAAGCCGGCGGCCACGATGTCGTCGGGTTCGCTCATGCGTCCCGGCCCCGTGTCGCCGCCGGTCAGCGCGCCGTTCGCCGGCCCGATGACGGCCACCCCGCGCGATCGCAGGAGGGCGACGTTCGCGGTCGTCGCAGGGTGCTGCCACATCTCGGTGTGCATCGCCGGCGCCAGCAGGACCGGCGCCCGGCTGGCCAGGATGGTGGTGCCGAGGAGGTCGTCGGAGAGTCCCGCTGCGAGTTTCGCGAGGGTGTTGGCCGTCGTCGGCGCCACGACGATGAGTTCCGCGCGCTGCCCGAGGGCGACGTGCCGGACTTCGGCGACGCCGTCGTACAGCGAGGTCGTGACGGGGTTCCGGCTGATCGCCTCCAGTGTCGGCAGGCCGACGAACCGGAGGGCGCTCTCGGTCGGCACGACGTGGACGTCGAAGCCCGCGAGGACGAACCCGCGGACGACGCCGACCGCCTTGTAGGCGGCGACCCCGCCCGTGATCCCGACGACGACCGTGCGCCCTGCCGCCTCCCGCGATGCGTCCTGCACGCCCATGCCGCCTCCTCGCTTCCGGCGCTCCCGCGCCGGGTCCTCGTCTAGTCTGTCCTAGTCCGGCCGGCCGAGGAGGAACCAGCGTGTGCACCGTGATCATCGACTTCGAGCCGGGGCGCGCGTGGCCGATCGCCGTGCTCGGGCTGCGAGACGAACAGCCGGGGCGTGCCTGGGACCCACCAGGCGCGTGGTGGCCCGGACTCGGTGACAGCGTCCGCGGCATCCACGACCGCGAAGCGGGCGGCGCGTGGCTGGCGACGAACGACGGCGCCCCGGGCGGCCCCCGGGCGGCGGTGGTCCTCAACCGACGCGAGGACCTCGACATGCCCGCCGCCGGGTGGACCTCGCGGGGCGTGCTGCCGCTGGAAGCCGTCACGACCGGCGTCGACCCGGACGACGCCCGCAGCGCCAGGTCCTGGAACCTCGTGGAGCTGCGTCCTGACCGCGTCACCGTCACGAGCTGGGACGGCACCTCACCCCGGTCCATCGACGTCGAACCCGGTCTCCACCTCGTGACGCACGAGGGCCCCGACCACCTCGACGTCCCACGGGTCCACCGGTGGCGGCCGGCCTTCCTCGACGTCCCGTCGCCCATCGGGCCGTTGGACGGTGCGACGGCCGCGTCCTGGGAGCCGTGGTTGCGCACGTTGCGCTCCACGACGACCGTGCGCGCCGATGCCGACGAGGCGATCGTCCGCATCGACGACCACGACGGCCTGCGTCTCGCCTCGCTCTCGGTGACGGCGCTCTCGCTCGGCCCCGACGGTGCGGTGCTCCGGAACGCCCGACTCGCCGAGCCCGGCCATCTGCCGGAAGAGCTCGTCTGGGAGTGACCAGGACGGCGACGGTCGGCACCCGCCGGGAGCCACGGGACCCGGATCGGACTGCCACCCGTGTGGAGGGCGCCCTGGCGCGCTCGATACTGTTGCAGCATGGCCCTGAACCCCGTGCGACTGCGACTGCTCGAGGCGTTCGACCGCCTCGGTACGATCCGCGCCGTCGGCCGTGAGCTCGACCTCAGCCCCTCGACCGTCTCGCAGCAGCTCTCCGTGCTCGAGGCCGAGACCGGCGCCGCGCTCCTGGAACGACGCGGCCGGACGCTCACCCTGACGCCGACGGGTGCGCTGCTCGTCGAGCGCGCTCGGGCCCTGCTCGCGCAGATGGACGCCATCGAGGTCGAACTGGCCGAGGTCGAGTCCGAGCCGTCGGGTCGGTTCCGCATCGCCGGGTTCGCGAGCGTCATCGCCCCGATCCTCATCCCCGCCGCGCGCTCCCTTGCACGGCAGTACCCGCGCCTCGAGGTCGAACTCATCGAGGTCGAACCGCACGAGAGCACCACCGCCGTCCAACGGGGCACCTGCGACGTCGTGATCACCGTCGATCAGGAGGACGGGTTCCTCCTCGACCCCTCGGTGCACAGCGTGCCGCTCACCACCGACCCGCTCCTGCTCATCGCGCCGCTCGACCACCGACTGGCCGCGCAGGAGCAGGTCACCTTCAGTGAGCTGCAGATGGAGTCGTGGGCCCTCGACGCACCGGGCACCTACCTCGGCGAACTCGTCCCGCTGATCTGTCGTCGCGCGGGGTTCGAGCCGAGGGTGGCCGGACGGTTCACGAGTTACGAGGTCGTCATCGACCACGTGGCGGCCGGGCTGTCGATCGCCGTGCTCCCGGACATCGCGATCGGCTCACGGACGGACGTCGTGCGAAAGCCGATCACCGGGATGAGTGAGCGGAAGATCGTCGCGACGGCGCGGAAGGGCTCACTGCAGCGTTCGGCCGTCGCGGCAGCGCTCGCAGCGGTGCAACGGGCCACGGACGAGGCCGTCGCCCGCTGAGCCGTCGCGGACCCGGCCGAGCCTCCTGTGGGGAGGATCAGCCGTGGTAGCCGGACTTGGCCATGGCGACGAGCGCCCCGACCAGGCCGATGCCGCCGAAGACGGAGATGAGGGCGATCACGCCGATGAGGATGTCGTTCACGGTCATGCACCCATCGTACTGAACCCGACGGGCCCCACGGCTAGGGTTGGTCCGTCCCCCGACACCACCCGGAGCAGCACCATGATCACCTCATCGAGCGAGTCCCAGGCTGCCGCCTTCCGCGACGGCCGGATCCCTGCGACAGAGCACCTCGACGCCGACACGGTCGTCATCGCCGTCCCGACCGGCGACCCCGGCAACCCGTTCACCCTCTGCTCGGTCCTCTTCGGCACCGACGGTCGCGCGATCGTCGTCGACCCCGGGACCGACACCCCCGAGGGCCGCGAGCACCTGCTGCGGGAGCTCCGCGGCATCGGGGTGACGACGCTCACGGGCGTCGTCGTGACCCACCTGCACCCCGATCATCTGGGCCTCGCCGGCACCCTCCGCGACGAGCTCGCCGCACCGGTCCTCATGCACCGCCTCGAGGACGAGGCGGCCGGCTCGACGCCGCCGGGCCCGGCCGACCTCGCTGCGGCCTTGGACGAGTGGGGCGTCCCGGCGGACGACACGACCGTGCGTCCCTGGGCCACTGGTGCGACGGCACCGGCCGGGCACCTCGGCGACACCCGCGCGGACCGGACGCTCGAGGACGGCGACCTGTTGATGCTCCCCGGTCGCTCGATCAGGGTCCTGCACACACCCGGCCACACGACGGGCCACCTCACCCTGCGCGATGAGGACCGCGGCTACCTGTTCACGGGCGACCACGTGCTGCCGACGATCTTCTCCGGCCTCGGGCTCGGGGCGCGCACCTCCGAGAACCCGGTGACGGCCTATCTGTCCTCGCTCGACCGCGTCCGCGGCTACGACGGCGATCAGGTGATCCCCGGACACGGCTTCCGGTTCACGGGACTCGCGGACCGCTGCGACGAGCTGGCCGCGCACCATCTGCGGCGAGCCGATGAGGTGCGCGCTGTCCTTCTGGACGACCCCGACGCGAGCGTGTGGACCATCGCCTCCCGCATCGGCTGGTCGGCCGGATGGGACGCGCTGACCGGTCTCCTCCGCGTCTCGGCCCTCACGCAGACCGACTGGCACCGGGCGCGCCTCCAGCAGCTCGCAGGCTGACCGTCCGCGCTACCGGCTGAGGCCGGCCCACCCGGCTCGACGACGCGCCAGCGCCCGTTCGAAGGCGTAGAGTCCACCGCCCGCCGCCACCCCCGCGGCGAGCACCGCGAACACGACGACCCCGATCGTCGAGGCGAGTCCGATGGGTGCGGCGATGAGGCCGCCGACGATCAGGACGAGGAAAGCCGCACCGCCACCGGCGATCCAGGCCCGGTGGACCGGGCCCCGCTCGCCCCAGTGATCGAGGATGCCGAGCGCCAGCAGCGCACCGACCGCCCCGACGGCTGCGAGCATCCCTCCGACGAGTCCACCGACGAGGACGGCGATCCCGCCGAGATCGGCCGGATGCACCGAGACGGTCCCGACCGTCCCGAAGAGCTCTGCACCGGCTGCGAGGGCAGCTCCGGCGACCGCTCCGACGCTGACGGCGAGGCCGAACAGCGGGACCACACGGAGAAGGGACCAACCCGGGTCCGCTGCTTCATCGAACACGTCCATGGCTTCGACCGCCTCCTGCGCGCCTCGTCGTCGACGGCGCTTGGCGCTCAGCGTGGCACGAGGGTGCGTGGTGCTCCAGGGCGTTGCGCGCGGAGGAGGAGCGGGTGTAGGACTGCGGCGTCCGCTACCAGCCGCGTGTACCCGGGGCGCCCTTGAACGGCCCGACGATCCCCGGCGTGATCCACCCGCCGTAGAAGTCGCCCTCCTGCGCCTGCACCGGCACCCCGTTCACCTCGCAGGCGTCCATGCGCCCTGGATAGACGGCGATCATGCCGAACAGCGGCGCGTATCCCGGGCGTGGATCGGGGTAGGTCCACGCGGCGGCACCGGCGACCGCGTCGCCCACCCGCACGTCGAGGTAGTGCGCCTCGCCCTTGAACTCACACATGGTCGTTCCGTCGACCGGCACCAGGACCCCCGGCGAGAAGTCCGCCGCCGGCACGTAGTACACCGGCGGGTGGCTCGTCTCCAGGACCCGGACCGCGGCCGTCGACTCCGCGATGACCGTGCCGCCGAACCGGATCACGACGCGCTCGTCGCGCGGCTCGACCCGCGGCGGACGCGGGTACTCCCAGACGGACTCCTCACCGGGTCCGGGCTGGACGGGCAGGGGGCGGCGGAATCGCGAGGAGTCGGGCATCTCCCCATGCTGCCCGGTCCACCTGAGCGACGACCGCGAATCAGGCGCGCCGACCCACGGGCCGGAGCGCCTGCCAGAGCAACCAGGTACCGGCCGCGGCGTACCCGATCAGCAGCAGCACGACGGCCGTCGAACCGAGGTCGTAGACGACGGGGATCACCGGGGAGCCACCGACGCCGGCGTCCGTCGACTTCCAGTTCGCAGTCAGGAGGGCCAGGACGAGCAGCACCGCGGCGCTCGCGAGGATCGGTCCGCCGGTGGCCCAGACCTTCTGCTTGGTCGTCCAGGCGCGCGATCGCCACAGCATGACCATGCCGGCCACCCAGCCGACGAACGGCACGACGAGCCCTCCGAGCATCACGAACAGGGCCGCCGTGATCGCGAACCCGCGGCGTTCGAGGAGCTGCTCCGCGAACGGCCGTTCGTCCTCGGGTGGGCGGGCACCCTCCTCGTCATCGTGTCCGATCACGCGCTCCTCCTCGTCGACGTCGCGCGGACATGCATCCGTTCCGCAGCCGCTAGCACCGCGCGCCGCTCCCCTCATCCAGCCGCGGCGACCAGGACTGACAGGGGTTATCTCAGTTAGTGTGTTCGTCGCTTGTTAATTGCGCCAATGGGCACTCGGTCCCCACCACCTCAACGACAGGAATCCGTCCAGATATGCCGGGGCACACCCCACGGTGGGGTGAAGACCCCGCCGTCGGATGCTTGCCGATGAAGCAGCGATCAGCGGCCCTCCCCCTGTCACACCCGGACGTCACGAACCGCGACTGACGCACCAACGCCCGACCCATCGACACAGTACCTTCCCCATCGGGGCAGGATCCTCGACAGGCAGGGCGTGTCACCGAGGTCGGCGCCGCTCCACAGCGGCTGTGCCACGGCAGTGCCGTCGCACGCGTCGGAACGAACAACGCCCTACCGGAGTGGGGTCCGGCACGATTTCACTGGTGTCTGAGGCGATTTGACCGCGCTGATCAGGTGACTGCCGTCGGAACGGGTGATGGACCGGATCATCTCATCGGCCTGAGGGATTCGTTCTTGCGTTGGATGGAGTCGTTGGTGCCCCAAGGTCCTTTGAGAGCGAGGACGAGTTGCAGGACTGCAGCCGCGACAATGGCGACAGCGAGAGAGACTGACCCGTCGAGCGCGAGACCTCGGCCGATGCCGAACATCAGGAGAGCAGCGGCATCGATGATGACGACTATGCGGAGCACGGTGTTCGACATGGTCAAACCAGCGAGTAGAACTTGTTCTCGAAGGCCAGAAGGAAGACGCTGCCGAAAATAGGGCCGATGGCTCCGATGACCATGGCGCGCATGCTCCATTTGATCTCCTGGTACTCCGCGGACCGCAGGCCGGCGTAGTACATGCGTTGTGCGGCCTGGCTTCCCATGTAGTCAGCCGCGCCGCCGGCTGCGATGACTGCGGTCAGGATGGTCGCCCAGGCGATCCTCGTCTCGCGGGCCTCGGCGTCGAGGCCAGTGGCCGATTGGGCTCCTGCTGAGTGCGCGATAGCCGTTGTAGTCGCTGGTCGCGCGCCCAGCGGTGCGGCGTTCGCGGGGGTTGCCATTGATGTGGTGAGGGCAAGGGTGATTACCGAGGCGGTACCAAGACGCGCGAGTTTCGAGCTCGGTGCGAACTTCATAATGACTCCTTTGTCTCCGTTGATGCTTACGGCAACAAGGTTAGCTATCGATATGATCAGTAGGTATCCGTATAAATGTGGACTTGATCTGGATTTGCATCTGATGTATCAGAGCTATCTGGATCGAACGCCTGGGGGACAGGCAACCTCGGCGGAAGGCGCCTGCCGCTCTCAGCCGCCGGTAATCACCCGTGCACGCCATCAGGTGAGCGGCGACGGATCCTCTTGGGTCTGCGACGTGGCGCTCAAGGCAGCACGTCGCCGCCGCAGGTAACTGCCCGCGCATGGCGGGTGGGCCGCAGCGGAGATCTTGGGGACAGTCCGCTACGGCCCACACGAGCAGTGTGCGCCGACGAACGGCACGACGAGCCCTCCGAGCATCACGAACAGGGCCGCCGTGATCGCGAATCCCCGGCGTTCGAGGAGCTGCTCCGCGAACGGCCGTTCGTCCTCGGGTGGGCGGGCACCCTCCTCGTCATCAGGTCCGATCATGCGCTCCTCCTCGTCGACGTCGCGCGGACGTGCATCCGTTCACCCTGCTTGCCGAACAGGCTGAGGAACTCCACCCCTGCGGCCTCGGCCCGGCCGAACCAGTGCGGGACGCGGGTGTCGAACTCGGCGACCTCACCCGCGGTGAGCACGATGTCCTGGTCGCCGAGGAGGAGCCGCAACCGGCCGTTGAGGACGTAGAGCCACTCGTATCCCTCGTGGACCTGCTGCGTCTCAGGCGTCTGCGGGCCGTCGCCGCCGTGGATGATGCTCTTGAACGCGTGGATGCCGCCCGATCGACGCGTGAGCGGCACGATCGTCTGGCCGTACCGCTGGACGGGCTTCAGGTGGACGCGCGGATCACCCGTCTGCGGAGCGCCGACGAGGTCGTCCAGAGGCACCTGGTGTGCCTTGGCGAGTGGCAGGAGCAGCTCGAGGTTCGGTCGGCGCTGGCCGGACTCGAGCCGGGAGAGGGTGGAGACCGAGATGCCCGTCTCGGCCGACAGCGCGGCGAGGGTGGTGCCACGATGCTGCCGGATGGCTCGCAGCCTCGGCCCGACAGCATCCAGCACGCCGTCGATGGACCGTTGCTCGTCGTGTGCATGCGCCATGGGTCGATTCTCGCTCCCACGTTGCCGCTTCGGCAAGTCTTCTTGCCACTTCGGCACCGGTCGGCGCACCCTGGACACCTCCCAGCACGTCGACCGAACGGAACGATCCATGAGCACCCCCGTCACCCCAGCAACCAGCACCGACCTCGTCGACGCCGTCATCGTCGGCGGTGGCGCCGCAGGGCTCAGCGCAGCCATCATGCTCGGACGATCACGACGATCCGTGATCGTCGTCGACGGCGGCGAGCCGCGGAACGCACCCGCCGACGGCGTGCACGGCTTCCTGACCCGCGAGGGCACCCCGCCTCGTGAGCTCCTGCGCCTCGGCCGAGCGGAGGTGGTGTCGTACGGCGTCCGCATCGTCGACGGCCAGGTCGTCGATGCCGGGCGCGACGACGACGGGTTCATCCTGACGACGGCGGACGGCGCGATCGTCCGGGGCCGCCGCCTCCTCATCGCCACCGGCACCGCCGACGAGCTCCCGCCCATCCCCGGCCTCTGGGAGCGGTTCGGCCGCGACGCCCTCCACTGCCCCTACTGCCACGGGTGGGAGGTCCAGGACCGCGTGATCGGTGTCCTCGGCACGAACGCGGAGGCCGCAGCCCACCAGGCGCAGCTGTTCCGGCAGCTGAGCGACCGGGTCGTCGTGCTCCGCAACACCGCGGGCGCCTTCACGCCGGAGCAGGAGGCGGCGTTCGCGGCACGGGGCATCGAGGTGGTCGACGGCGTCGTGGAGCGGCTCGAGATCGCCGACGACCGGCTCGTCGGCGTACGCCTGGACGACGGCCGCACCGTCCCCGTCGAGGCGCTGGCCGTGGCCCCGGTCAACCGGGTGCGCGCCGAGGCGTTCACCGGTCTCGGGCTCCACACGCGACCGCACCCGCGAGGAGCCGAGTTCGGAGACGCGATCGGCGTCGACGAGCTGGGCACCACCTCGGTGCCGGGTGTCTGGGCGGCCGGAGACGTCACCAACCTGCGCACCCAGGTCCTGCAGGCGGCGGCCGCCGGATCGATGGCCGGCGCGATCATGAACGCCGACCTCGTCCAGGAGGACGTGCGCCGAGCCCTTGCGAAGCGGTAGAACCACCACTGTCGCGCGAGACGCGGACATGGGACGATGACGGCACGGGGGCAACGGCTCCCGTGCCGTCTCCGTTCCGACGAGGAGAGACATGCCGGGTGCACCCACCACGATCGACGACTACCTCGCCACGCAACCCACCGACGCCGCGGACGCCATCGAGGAGATCCGACTCCGCGTCCACCGCATCGTGCCTGGAGTCACCGAGGCCATCCGGTACGGCATGCCGACCTTCATGCTCGACGACCGCTACCTGCTGTACCTCGGCGCCTGGAAACACCACATCGCCCTGTACTCGATCCCGCCGTTCGACGGCCCCTTGCAGAACGCCGTCGCCGACTACCGGGCGGCGAAGGACACGCTGCAGTTCCCGTTCAGCCGGCCGATCCCCTTCGAGCTCATCGACCGGATCGTCACGGAACTATTGGAGCGGCGCCGGGCGGCCGACGCACGCCACGAGCACTGAGGGAGAGCGACGCGTCGCCGCCCTTCGACAGGCTCAGGGACCGGGGAAGGGTGCTCAGGGACCGGGGAGGGGTGCTCTGGGAAGTCACGGGAGGACCGCGCCGGCACCCTGGGCCAGCCAGAGCCCGACGGTGGCGAGGGCCACCGTCAGCGGGGCGACCACGAAGCCGAGCGCGATGAACCGGCCCCAACCGAACTCGACGTCCGCCGCGGTGAGCCGCGCGTGCCAGAGCAGCGTCGCGAGCGCCGCCCACGGGGTGATGAGCGCGCCCGCGTTCACGCCGATGAGCAGGGCGGCGAAGCGCACGGGGTCGCCGGCCACCGGCTCGAGGGCGAGGTACGCCGGGAGGTTGTCGACGAGGTTGGCACTCGCCATACCGACCCCCGCCAGTTGCAGGAGCGCCAGGAGCGAGTCACCGGTCCCCGCGATGGACGCGAGCGCCCGCGCGAGTCCGAGAGCGTGGGCCGCCTCGACCACGAGGAACAGTCCTGAGGCGAGCAGGACGAGCTGCCACGGGACCAGCGCCGGACGCAGCGCCGCCGGACGCCGGATGAGGAACACCACGACGAGGACCACCGCCGCACCGACCGCCGACATCCACACCGGGATGCCGGACACCAGCAGCGGCAGGAGCACGAGCACCACGACCCCGGACGTCCACAGCAGCACCCGGTCGTCGTCCTGCGCTTCCACGTCCACCGTGTAGGCACCGGCGAGCTGGCGGCGGTACACGATGGCGAGGACCACGCACGGGACCACGACCGCGATGATCGCAGGGACGACCATGAGCGCTGCGAATCCGCCGGGGCCGAGCGGGCCACCACCCGACGCTGTGGCGGCCTCGTCGATCGCGTGCTCCGCGAGCAGGTTGGTGAGGTTCGACACCGGCAACAGCAGCGACGCCGTGCACGCCAGCCAGACGGTGGTCAGGGCGAACGGCACCGGCGACAGCCCGGCGTGTCTCGCGAGCGTGATGACGACCGGCGTCAGGAGGACGGCCGTGGTGTCGAGCGAGAGGAAGACGGTGCTGAGCGTTGCCAGCGCGACGACGAGCAGCCACAGCAACCAGGTGCTCCCCCGACCCCAGCGCACGAGCCGCGAGGCGACGAGGGTGAACAGGCCGGCGTCCGCAGCGAGTTCGGCGACGACGGTGATCGCGACGACGAACAGGAGGATCGGCCAGACGCGGTCGGCGATGCCGAGGGCCTCCGGGGCGGGGAGGACACCGGTGAGGATCGCGATCGTCCCGATGACGAGCAGCACGACGCCGAGCACGGCACTGCGCACGAGCCCTCCTTCACCACCGGTCCGTCGGTGCGCTGTCGCCCGCTCGGCAGTCGATCATACGACGGCTCGCCGACCGCGTGCCCCTGCGCTCGTCGACGGGTGTCAGGCCCGCACCCAGCGCCCGATGAGTTCGAGCAGGGCTGGCTCGGCGGCGGCCGCCGCATCGATGGTCGAGAAGGTGACGACACCGCGGTCCGGCGCCGCCCACACCACGAGACCGGAGGGGTCGTCGAACCGGAAGGCGTCGGTGTCGTCCCGCTGATGCACGCCCCGGTGCAGGATGATCCGAATGCGGTTCGCCGGGTGCAGAGCGAAGGTGACGCGGTCCTCGCCGTCGTAGACGAAGCTCGGCGCCTTCCACTTGAGGTGCTCCGACATGCCCTCGTCCGAGGCCATGATCGCCTCGCGCAGCCGCACGACCGCCGGCTTCAGCTGGTGTGCGAGGGAGGCGAGGTAGGCGTCGACCTCGGCGGAGCTCATGGGATCAACCCGTCGGGCGACCGACGTAGGGTGCGACGTCGCCGGATCCCCAGATGCCGCCGACCCGGGTGCCGGCCCGCTCGTTGGCCGCTTCGACGATCTGGCCGTTCCCGAGGTAGATGGCGACGTGGTAGTAGTCGTAGCCGCTCGACCAGAAGATGAGGTCGCCGCGCTGCTTCTGGCTGTAGGGCACGAGGCGTCCCTGCGACTGCATCGTGTAGTACTGGTTCGTCGCGGAGTGCGTCCCGATGCCGCTGCCGTAGGCCGCGCGGGTGAGGCCCGAGCAGTCCCAGACGTTCGGGCCGGAACCGCCGAGCTGGTAGCCCTTGCCGACTTGGGCGAGCGCGAAGGCGATCGCCGACTCGACGCCAGCGGAGTCCGGAGGTGCGACCGAGCCGCCGCCGCCACCGCCGCCGCCGGACGCACCGCCACCACCGCTCGATCCTCCGCCGCCGGACGAACCGCCGGACGACGCG
>NZ_JACYTW010000079.1:0-12042 GCF_014841395.1 Plantibacter sp. CFBP 13570
CGCGGCCGGTGCGAACGGACGCTCGGCCATCGCGCGAGCCGCCTCCCACACACCGACGTCGTCACCGGTGCCGTCCGGCCCGCCGAGTTCGGCGTCGACCAGCGCGCTCCACAGCGGCGCGGTCGGCCAGAACCGCTCCTCGGCGAGCAGCGCCCGCCAGCGTTCCTCCAGTTGCCCGAGCTGATCGTCGTCGACGCCGGCAAAGGGGCCGGACGCCACGTCGAGCGTGCCGGTGGCCAGCGCGACACGGACCCGAGCCAGGACGCGGGCCGCGTCCGCCAGCGCCGGCAGGTCGTACGCCGGCATCGGGCGGTGGTCCGTTGCATCGAACACGCCGACCCCCGCCGGCGACCAGGCCCCGGCGAGGTCGCCGGCCGCCAAACCGACCTGCATCACAACACGGGCGACGCCGAACCTCGTCTGCACCTCCAGGCCGGACAGGGAGAGCATTCCCTTCCGCCACCGGCGGTACATGGTCGCCGCGCTCTCGGTGTCGCCTCGCCAGAGGGTGAGCAGGATCAGCGACTGGCGGAGGTACACCGAGAACGCGAGCGGCGGCTGCAGCGCCAGGGCCCGATGCACACGCTCCTCCGCTTCGTCCCAGCGTCCGAGCGCCACCAGCGGGTCGACCGCGTTCGACGACAGGATGAGGCCCGAGCTGCGCTCGACACCCAGCTCCTTCGCCCGTGCGACGCCTTCCAATGCCGACGCGAGCGCCTCCTCGTACGAGCCGAGCAGGTTCGCCATGTCGGACGCGTTCACCCGGTACCGGAGCAGGGCGCTGCCGTCGCCGTCCGCCAGCGTCTCAGCGGTCGCGAGCATCCTGCTGCCGCTCTCCAGGTCACCGTGGTGGATGCGCGCGATCCCACCGATGTTCGCGGCGACCGAGGCGTTCCGCGCGGAACCGGTGCGGACGGCCTCCCGAGCGGCCTCGTCGGCGTACTCGATCGCCCGCTCCAGCCGCCCGATGATCATGTGCCGCGCGCCGAGACTCGTCAGCAGCACACCACGCAGATCGCCGGGGGTGCCCGGCGGGACCCGGTCGAGCGCTTGTTCGAGGAGGTCCACCGAGCCTGGTCGCCCGAGGTTGGCGAGGTAGAAGGCCTTGTCGCGGAGGAGCTTGGCCTGGTCGAGGTCGTCGCGGTCCTCGGGCGTCGCGAGCACCTCGTCGACCATGGCGATCGCCCGGTCCGTCCAGCCGGCGTTCCGCAAGGCGCTCGCCGTCCGTCGCATGAGTTCCGAACGCGAGCGGCCGACGAGTGCCGCGGCATCGGGGACCTGGTCCCAGATCTCCAGGAGACGCTCGCCGAGCTGCGACTCCGTGCTGTACGCGTATGCAGCGTGAGCCTGCTCCATGGCGCGCACGGTCGCGGGGAAGGCCCGTCCGAAGTCGCGGGCGAGCATCCAGTGGTGCGACACCGCCGCAGCGACCGGCTCACCACCGACGCCTGCCTCCAGCGCCTCGGCGAACCCCGCGTGGAACCGGCTCCGTTCGCCGGGCAGCAGATCGTCGTGGATCGCCTCCCGGACCAGTGCGTGTCGGAACTCGTACGTGGTCGCGTCCGCGACGAGGACGTTCGATCCGATCGCCTCCCGCACGCCGATGTCGAGAGCGTCGGGGCCGCCCGTGAACACCCGCTCCAGGAGGGCGTGCTCGACGCAGACGCCACCGGCCGAGATCACGCGCAGCAGCTGTTGGGTCGCGGGCGCGAGGCGCTCGTAGCGCGCGAGCAGCAGTTCGCGGAGCGTGTCCGGGAGCTCGTCGCCCTCGCCGTCGCGGTCCTGGTCGAGACCGAGCAACTCCTCGACGAAGAACGGGACGCCCTCGCTCCGCGCGTACACGCTGTCGATCGAGACCGTGTCGAGCGACGTGCCACGGATGGCGATCGCCTGGCGGAGCACGTCGCTGCGGCTCAACCGTTCGAGACTGTGCCGCTCGACGCGCCTCGTGCGGTCGAGCTCGGCGAGGAACCCGCGCAACGGGTGTCCGCGGGAGACGTCCTCGCTCCGGAACGTGAGCAAGATCATCACGCGATCGCAGGTGAGGGCACGGACGAGGAACGCGAGCAGGCTGAGCGTCGCGCCGTCGGCCCAGTGGACGTCCTCGACGACGACCACGACCGGCCGGTCGCGGGAGAGCGCCTCGAACAGCACGGCGACGGTCTCGTGGAGCCGCCCGACGCCGCCCTCCCGCTGATCCTCCGCGTCGGGACCGAGTGTCGGCAGCAGCGTCGCGAGGGAGGCCTTGCCCGGGCCCGCAGCCTCCAGCACCGCGTCGCGCCCGCGCTGCGCGACGAGGTCCTTCATGAGGCCGAGGACCGGTGCGTAGGGTGCAGCGACGTCACCGAGGTCCACGCACTGGCCCGTGATGACGAGCGCCGACGACCGGACCGACCGCGTGAACTCGGTGAGCAGGCGCGTCTTGCCGATACCGGCCTCGCCGCTCAGGACCACACTGCGTGACTCGCCGGCGGCGACGGCGTCGAACACGGCCTGCAGCGCGCTGAGGTCGGAGGCGCGCCCGATCATCGTCGGGCTGGTGGTAGGCAGGCTCACCACTCCATGGTCCCACCCTCGTCACCATCGGCCGCGGCCCCCGTGAGTCGCCCCTGCTCCTCGAGTCGTCGTTCCCTGCGGCGACGCTCCCGCTCGAGATCCCGCTGGAGTTCCTGCTCGATGAAGCGTCTCGTCTCGACGGACGCGAACGGGCTGTAGCTCGCACTCGTGATCAACATGGTTCCTCCGCTGCGCACGGGGCTCGTGTCCGTGCTCGACCACTCACGTTCCTCGCTGAGGCCCGATGCCTACCTCGGGCATCTGCCCTAGTTCCGCGATGGAAGCTGGTGAGGTCCCGGCCATCGCTGCGATGGGGAGCGCTCCCCATCGCTCTCCTGGTGCGGGCGCTCATAGGGTCGGTGTCGGCCCGGAGCGGGCCAGGACCGGAAGGCCGCAGTGAGCACGACCATGATCGACCGCACCTACCTCAACCGCGCGGTGCGAGGGCGCACCGCCCTGGTGATCATCCTCGTCTTCCTCACGGCCGTCGCAGGGTTCATCGGGTTCGGGAACGTCAAAGACCTCGCCGCCGACCTCACTGCGAGCTACACGACGACCACCGGGCAGGTGGTCGACGAGGGGACGGAGCGGGTGCTCGAAGGGTCCCGCCGCAGCAAGCACTGGGAGGAGTACCGCACCGTCACGGTGACGTACGACGTCCCGGGTACGGTCGGGTCCGACGAGATCCGCAGCGACACGATCCAGGTCGGCGACACGCTCGACGTGTGGGTGCGCGACCAGACCGGTGAGGTGGCGCTGGAGGCGCCGGCCGGACCCGACTTCTGGCAGTGGTTCTGGGCGGTCACGATGTCGCTCCTCGCCCTGCTGCTCGCCTGGTGGCTGTTCGTCGCCGTGCGCAACAGCGTGCGTCTGCTCGCATTCCGTCCCGACACCCGGCGGCCCGACTTCGTGTTCGCGCTCAGTGGCGTCTCGGCGAGTGCCTCCGGCCGGAACGGCAAGCGGCAGCTCCTGGAACTGTCCGGCCTGATCGAGTCCAGCGCTGACGGCGAACGGGTCGGCCAGCGCGCCCAGCTCATGGCACCGGAGCAGCACACCCCGGCGGTGCCCGGCTTCCCGCCGCGGATCCTCGGCTACCGCGTGAGCCAGGGGGCGGTCGACGGGATCGTCGTCCTGCACCTGCCCGACGCCGACGCATGGTGGGTGGCGACGCTGACCTTCCCCGCGAACTCCACCGCGGCGGTGACCGCCTCGGTCGCGAGGCCCGGCCCGCGAGCGGATGGTCCTCGGTAGGAGGAGTCCTCAGCCCGCGTTCGCCCGCAGGTAGGTCTCGAGGTCCATCGGTGGGACACCGGTGACGTCCTCGATCGACGGGCTCACCTCGGCCATCACACCACTGCCGATGGCCATATAGGTGCTCACCCAGGCGTCGACCTCCCAGTCGGGTGCGCCGTAGGAGGCGCGCGACGCGTAGGCCTCCTCGATGGTCTCGTCGTGGAAGGTGACCTCGCGATGGCGGACGCGACCGATCGTGGCGGCGACCTCCGCCATCGAGAGCGCCGCCGGGCCGGTGAGGTCGTAGGTGCGACCGGCGTGGGGCGCTGGGTCGACGAGGATCGCCGCGGCGGTCCGTGCGATGTCGGCGCGGGCGACGAAGGAGGCGCGACCGTCTCCGGCCGGCCCGCGGATGACGCCGTCCTCACCCACGAGGGCCTCCATGAAGTCGAGGTAGAAGCCGTCGCGCAGGAACGTCCACCGCATGCCGGACGCTCGGATGTGCTCTTCGGTCGCATGGTGGTCGCGCGCCAGGGTGAACACGGCATCCGGTGCCGCCGCAGCGAACGAGGTGTACACCAGGTGCTGCACGCCGGCGGCGGCGGCCGCATCGATGAACGACCGGTGCTGGTCGACCCGGTCGGCGCTCTCGGCCCCCGACACCATGAACAGGGTGTCGACGCCCTCGAGTGCCGCGCGGGCCGCCGCCTGGTCGGTGTAGCTGAACCGGTGCACGGTGCTGAGTGGGTGCTGCGGTGCGTGCGCGGGCGTGCGCACGAGCAGGCGTTGTGGGATCCCGCGGGCGGCGAGGTCGTGCGCCACCAGGCCGCCGAGGACGCCGGTCGATCCGGTGACGGCGATGGGTCGGGGTGTGCTCGGGCTCACAAGGTTCCTCTCACAGGGCTAGGGGCGGACGCGGACGCTGCGCCCCTCGAGGGAGACGACGTCGTCGAGCTGCAACTGCCGGCCGCGTCGGCGATCGATCTCGCCGTTGACCCGCACCGCGCCGTCGGCGATCGCCGCTTTCACGTCTCCGCCGGAGTCGAGTAGACCGGCGAACTTCAGGAACTGCCCGAGTCGGATGCCCTCGCCACCGATCGGGACGTCGGTGATCTGTGTCGGGTTCGTCATCCCCGAATGCTAACAAGGATGCGGCGGCTGGACCGGGGGACAGGATGTGGCTGTACCCTCAGCGGTACCGGGTCACCGTGACTCGCAAAGGAGCACCATCATGGGCGAGAAGTCCGCACGGAAAGAAGGCGGCAAGACCGCACCGGCGAAGACGCTGAAGGAGAAGCGCACCGCCAAGGCCGACAAGAAGGCCGGCAATGCGCGTTCGGAGAACACCGACGCAGTCACGCGGGTCAAGAACCGCTAGTCCTGATCAGCGGCCCGTCGCGGCCGGTGATGCGCTCAGGCGTCTGTCCCCTCACGGAGACGGGCGCCTGTTCTGGTGTTCGGACGGCGACGCGTTCAGCCCGGCGTCGACCTCCACAGGCCTGGGTGAAGAGCAGTCCCCATTGAGGCGTCGTCGCGGGACACGCCAGGCTGGACCCTACGAGCATCAGTCATCGACATCAGGGGGAGCATCACCATGGGGCACACACACCGGCAGCGCATCATCCGCACCTCGGCAGCGGTCTTGGCCGTTCCTGCACTGCTGCTCCTGAGTGCGTGCGGGAGTTCCGGCGGCGAGATCGGCGACGAGGTCAGGATCTCGGAAGGCATGATGACGGTCACGTCGATCGAGCAGCGGACCGCTGAGGACGTCGCCGATCTCAAGCTCGACGAACTCGCCGGCCAGACGCCCTACTTCGTGACGTACGAGGTGGCCTTCAACGACGGCTCGGACGGCGACCTCAACGAGAACTTCTGGAAGGCCAAGGCGTCGGACGGTGAGGCATCGCCCATCAACGTCCTCAACTTCGGTGGGGATTTCGACTGCACCGGTCTCGGCGAGGTGTCCGACGGCAAGGCGGAAGGGTGCCAGCTCATCATGGTGCCGGAGGGTGCGACGCTCGAGTCGGTCTCCTTCGGTGGAGCGGGCACGTGGCGCGCGCCGAAGGCGGAGTGATGCCGAGGCGCTGACCACTCACGCGCGGGCAGGGCATCCCGCTATCGTCGTGAGATGTCCGACCTCAGCCCTGGCGACGACGCGCTCGAGCTCGCCCGCCTGCTCATCTCGATCGACTCCGTCAGTCCGAGCCTCGTCCCAGGGGCTCCCGGTGAAGGACGGATCGCGGCGGTGATCGCGCAGCGACTCGAGGGCGCCGGGTTCTTAGTCGACCTCATTCCCGCGCAGGAGGACCCGCAGCGCGTCAGCGTCGTGGCCGTGCACGAGGGATCGCGGCCGGGTCCGACGGTCGTGTTCAACGGCCATCTCGACACCGTCGGGGTCGAGGGCATGGCCGACCCCTTCAACGCGCGGATCGCGGACGGCAAGCTCTTCGGACGCGGCGCCAGCGACATGAAGTCCGGCCTGGCGGGGTTGATCGTCGCCGCGGAGCGACTCGCCGCGGCCGACCACCCCGGCACCGTCGTCTTCACGGGCGTCGCGGACGAAGAGGACGCGAGCGTGGGCGCCGCAGCCGTCCTCCGACACCTCGCCGATCGTGGTGTGACGGCGGACGTGTGCCTCATCGCCGAGCCCACCTGGTTGGACCGGGTGTCGGCGCACCGGGGGTACGCGGTCGTCGAGGTCACGCTGCAGGGGACGGCCGCGCACTCGTCCCAGCCCGGTCTGGCCGTCGATGCGATCCGCGCCCTCGGTGCCCTGCTGCACGAGGTGGCGCGGGCCGACGACGAGCTCCGCAGACGACCCGCGCACCCGCTGCTCGAGTACGGCTCGTTCACCGCGACCGTGGTCCGGGCGGGGAGCGCCCCGTTCACGATCGCCGCCGACGCGACCCTCGTCATCGAGCGACGCACGCTGCCGGGTGAACGCGCTGAGGACGCCCTGGTCGAGGTCCAGGCGATGCTCGACGCGGTCGTCGCGAGGATGCCTGGTCTCCGCACGAGCGCTCGGCTGACCCATCAGCGTGAGGCCTGGGAGGCGGACGAGCAGGGGGCGGCTGCGCGGTTCGCCGACGCCCTGGCTGCCGAGTTCTCCCGGGACGCCGAGGCCCTACCGGCGGCGGTCGGAGCGCCGTACTGGATGGAGTCGGCGCTCTGGCAGGCGGCAGGGATCCCGACCGTCGTGTGCGGCCCTGCCGGCGGCGGACTGCACGCGGCGGAGGAATGGGTCGACCTCGACCAGCTCCGACGGTTCCCGGAAGCGGTCGTCGCCGCGACCCGCGACGCCCTGTCCGGATCGAGCGAGGCGTGACGCCCGGGGGCCCCGACCGCGTCGCGGTGATCGGGCCGGGCGCGATCGGCACCGTGGTCGCGGCAGCGCTCCACGAACAGGGACGGACCCCGTTCATCGCGGGACGGTCGGAACGGTCCGAACTCCAGCTCCAGGTCGGCGATGAGACGGTGACGGTCCCCGGGCCGGTCCACACCGATCCGGGCGAGGCCCAGGGGCCGGTGGACCTCGTCTTCCTGGCGGTCAAGGCGACCCAGACGGCTGCCGCTGCCGACTGGCTCGCCGCGTTGTGCGGCCCGGACACGGTCGTGTGCGTCCTGCAGAACGGCGTCGAGCAGCGCGAGATGGTGGAGCCACTCGTCCGAGCGGGAACGGTCGTCCCCGCGGTCGTGTGGTTCCCGGCCACCCGCGAGCCCGGCGGCCCGGTCACCCTGCTGAGCCCGCCGCGCCTGTCCCTGCCGGAGGCACCCGGCGCAATCGTCGTCGAGGACGCGCTGCGCGGCTCCCGCTGCACCGTCGAGGTCTCGACCGATTTCACGACCCTCGCCTGGCGCAAGCTCCTGCAGAACGCCGCCGCCGGACTCATGGCGTTGACCGGACGCCGATCCGGCATGTACCGCCGCGACGACATCGGCCGCTTGATGCTCGGCTACCTCGAGGAATGCGCGGCCGTCGCACGCGCGGAGGGTGCGCGGTTGACCGACGACGAACCTCGGCGGCTCCTCGACCAGTTCCGAGCAGCTCCGCTCGACCGTGGGACGTCGATCCTGGCCGACCGCGAACAGGGGCGACCGCTCGAATGGGACGTCCGCAACGCGGTGATCCAGCGGCGGGGGAGCGTGCACGGCATCCCCACGCCGATCAGCGACGTTATCGTGCCGTTGCTCGCCGCGGCGAGCGATGGACCCGGCTGAACCGCCAGCGGTGGTGGGATCGAGCGCTTCGATAAGGTCGAAAGCATGCTTCGTCTGATCACCTTCGCGGCTCTCGGTGCTCTGCTCGGCGGCGTCATCGTGATCACCGTCGGTCCGCCCGACGTCGGGTACACAGTCGCCGGTGTCGCACTCCCCGTCTGCATCTTCGCGACCGTGCTCTCGCTCGTCGGCCGCTCGATGGGCAGTGCGATCGGTGCCTCGCCCGAGGCCGTGCAGCAGGCCAAGGACGCTCGTCGGCTCGGGGTCGCCCGCGTCGATGCGCTCCGTCAGACCGGCACCCAGATCAACGACCAGCCGCTGTGCGAACTCGACCTGACCGTCCAGCCGCTTCACGGAGCGGCGTTCGCGAGCACGATGCGCACCGTCGTCCCGCTGACCGCCATCCCGATGTTCCAGCCGGCCACCGAGCGCGATGTCGCGATCCTGCTCGACGGCGGCCCCGAGGTCGCCTTCATCGACGCCGGCGAGCTCGCTCCGGCGGAGCGTTCACGGTTGCGCGTGCCGGCTCGCGCGTCCGTCCCGTTCCTCCCCGTCGAGCCGCACCGGCGCATCGTCGACGGACGGCGACGCGGACCGTTGCTCGGCGTCGGCCGGGCCGGTCGTCCCGGCCGCTTCGCCCTGTTCGCGATCGTCGCCATCGCGGCAGCGGCCATCGTGGTCGTGCCGTACCACCAGTCCGTCGCGCAGGCGATCGCTGCCCTCGAGGACGGACGCCTCCGACCCGACCTCCGTCGCCCGGGGGCGCTCGCGGAGGCGCAGCGCGCGCTCCAGGAAGCGATCGGTCATGACCGTGTGGTGTCGATCACGGTCGCCGCCGATTTCGTCATCGTCCAGGCGCCGCTCACCGTGGGGGACACGAAGACCGACCGGTGGGAGTACCGGTATGGCCAGGTCACCAACGACGGCGCGGCGAGCATCCAACCCGAATCGGCGGCCGAGCAGTTCTCCTGGTCGGACGTCGCGCTCGACCGCGTCTGGGCGTTGATGCAGGACGGCGCAGAGCAGGTCGGCCTGCCCGTGGGTGACGCGCTCGCATACGTCGTCCGGTCGACCGACACCGACGTCGACAGCCCCACGTTCGCCCGTTCGGCCGGACCGCCGCAGATCACCTTCAGTGTCGGGGACGACTACGGTTCCACCTCGTTCGTCGCCGATGCGGACGGCTCGGGCCTCACTGCGCGGTGAGCGGCATACTGTCCTCATGAACGGTGCACCGCAGTCCTTCCCGCCACTCGTCGTCGGCTCCGACCCGGTGCGTACGGAGCGGGTGACCCGCCCGGCGTTCGTCTTCACCCTGATCGGAGCGGCACTGATCCCGGTGCTCGGGATGCTCCTCGCCGTGCTGACCACGACGTCCGGCGGATTCGCCCTCGGCATGCTGTCCGGACTGTCCTTCAGCGTCATCTCCTGGCTCATGCTGTTCGCGGTGGTGCAGTTCGCGACGGTCCGTGGAGCGCAGTCAGTGGCTCGCACGGTACTGACGCTCGACGCCGACGGCCTTCGTGGGAGCATCCCGCAAGGAGAGGTCTTCCTCCCGTGGGGAGCGATCGAGCGCATCTCGGTACGCTCACGCGGCAAGTGGCGGATCCTGACCTTCCACCTCGTCCCCGGTCTGACCGCGCAGTCTCCGGGCGTCTCGACGACCCTCCCGCCGAGGTCCTTCGCCGCGCTCGGCAAGCTCGGTTTCCAGGTCGGCGAAGTGGCGATCGACACACCCGTCGACACCGTCCTCGCCGCGACGAACGCGTTCACTGGAGGCCGTCTGCGCTGAGCCATGGTCGACGGGTCTGTCGGATGGTCTGGCACGATCGGATGTATGGACTCCGCACACGCCGCCAGCCCGGTCGCCGCCCCCGACGTCGATGCCGCGAGGACGATGTGGCAGGCGTATGCCGAGCATCGCGGCGGCGCGGGACTGGACGACGCCGACTACACGGTCGAGCACTTCGGCGACACGGCCGGGCTGGCCGACGAACTGCTCGACATCGTCCTGACCGGGCGGAAGCGGGCCACCGCCGAACTCGTCTCGGAGTTCGCGCACCGCGGGGACCCGCTCCCGCGGATCGGGTCGCACTGGATCGCGTGCGACAGTACCGGGGCCCCGCGGATCATCATCCGCAGCACCGCGCTGCGCATCGGACCGTTCGCGAGTGCAGACGCCGCGTTCGCGTTCGCCGAAGGTGAGGACGACCGCACGCTCGAGAGCTGGCAGCGCGAACACCGACGCTACTGGGAGCGGACCAGCGCGGCCCGGGGTGCGGCGTGGTCGGAGTCCGAGGACATCGTCTTCGAGTACTTCGCCGTGGTGTGGCCGCCGGAGCACGCCGACTGACACGTTCCGGTCAGACCGGTTCCGTAGACTCCCCGCATGCCGATGTCCGACTACGTCGCCTCGATCCGCGCCCACATCGGGACCGGGTTCCTCATGCTCCCCGGGGTCACCGCGGTGATCAGGGACGGGGACCGGTTCCTCCTCGGTCGCCATCACCACTCCGGCTTGTGGAGCCTCATCGGCGGCGGCGTCGAGCCGGGCGAGGAGCCCGCCGACGCCCTGCTCCGCGAGGTCCTCGAGGAGACCGGCGCCCGGGTCCGCATCCGCGGCATCGTCGGGGTGTACGGCGGTGAACCGATGATGGTGCGCTACCCGAACGGCGACCACGTCGGGTACGTCACCACCGCCTACGACTGCGAGCTCCTCAGTGAGGCGACCGCAGATCCCGAGGAACTTCTCGAACTCGGTTGGTTCGCTCGGGACGAGATCCCGACCCTGCCGCGACGCGATTGGATCGATCGCGTCATCGGCGACGCCCCTGGACATGAGTCGGCGGGTAGCGAGGAACGGGTCGGGTCGTGATCAGCGTCGTCCTGTTCGACCTCGACGGCGTGATCCGACACTTCGATCCGGCACCGGTTTCCGACATCGAGGTCAGGTACGGGCTGCAGCCCGGTGCGCTCGCCGGGATCGCCTTCGCGGCGCCGCTCATCGACGAGGTCACCACCGGCCGGATCACGAGAGTCGAATGGGTCAGCCGGATCGGACACCTCGTCGGTGACCAGGCGGCAGCTGAGGAATGGGGTGCTCAGACGTGGTCGGTCGACGACGCGCTCCTGGACCTGTCCGATGAGATCCGCGCCGCCGGGCTGAGGACGGCGGTGCTCACGAACGGCACGGACACCATCGCTGCGGAGCTGGCGACGTCCGGCATCGCCGACCACTTCGACGCGATCTTCAACTCGGCGGACATCGGCTTCGCGAAACCCGACGTCCGAGCGTTCCAGCACGTGCTCGATGCGCTGCAGGTGCGGGGCGAGGACGTGTTCTTCACCGATGACTCGGCAGCGAAGCTCGCCGGAGCAGCACGCCTGTCGATGTCCACGCACCGGTTCACGACGGTCGACGACCTTCGGGGTCGCCTGCACGCCGCGGGAGTACCGGTTCGCGGTGCGCAGGCGCCCGAGCGCTCAGGCCGAGGCGAGCTCTCGGGCGGTGAGGACGCCGGTCTCGAGCGCTGAGAGCGCCACGACCTTGTAGCCCTCGGCGTCGAAGAAGATGGTGACGCGGTCGGGCTCGACGCCCATCACGGTGCCTGGACCGAACTCCTCGTGGTGCACCGCCTGGTCGACGTGCAACGGCGAGGCGTCGCTGGCGCTGTCCGTCCCGGCGTGCTGCTGTGCCCGCTCCTGCTCCTGATGCGCTTCGTGCCGTTCGCAGCCGTCGCAGTTCCCGCACCACTCCGGGGCCTCGACACCGAAGTACTCCAGCAGGACCCGCCGGCGGCAGTGCGACGTCTCGGCGTAGGCGCGCATCATGGCCAGCCGCGACTCCGCGATCCGCTCGCGTGATTCGAGCGTCTCCCGAACGGCGCCGATCGCGCGCTTCGGACCGACCTCGTCGATGGCGCGGACGCCGTCGGCGGTGTCGACGAGCCCGGCGTCCGCGAGGTCGTTGACCAGGCGGGCGACCGTGCGCCGCGGCCGATCGAGCTGCTCGGCCAGATCGCCGACGGTCGCGCC
>NZ_JACYTW010000080.1:0-11694 GCF_014841395.1 Plantibacter sp. CFBP 13570
GCGCGGGTCGCGTCGCTGGCCGCGGAACTCCGAGGAGCCGGCGTCCCCGCCGGCGTCACCGAGCAGGTCGCGAGTGTGGTCCGCACGGCCGGTCTCGACGCCGTCATCGGCCTCGGCGCCGGCATGCTGACGGACGAGCAGGCGGGGCTGTGCTGCTCGACGCCCTCATCGACGCGCGTCGCCGAGGAGCCGACAGCGCAGAGACGGCCGCCGAACTGCGCGCGGTCGCCAGGCTGCAGACCGTCGTCCGGCAGCTCCTCTCCGGACTCGCCACGACCACGCGCACCGCCGGGACCGGGGACCGACCATGAACCTCTCCGACCTCCGCACCAAGAGCTCAGCCGAGATCGACGTGCTCGCCACCTTCATCGGCTCGCTGAGCGGCGACCCGTTGAGCTTCATCACCTCGATCGGTTCGTTCGTTGATCGCGCAGTCGGGCTCATCCCCAGATCCTCCACGTTCGCGGACACCCCACCGCCGGGTGACCCGGCCACCATCGACGGGCTCGCGGAGCAGTACGAGAACGCGGTGCTCGCCGCGGAGGCGATCCAGACCACGCTCTACACCGTCACCGCGTCGAGCCTGCCCGACGCACTCGTCGGGGTGACCGGCGCGAGCGCGACGCAGGTCCTGGCGTCCGTCAACACCCTCGTCGGCAGCGAGATCGAGGGTCTCCGGACCGGTGCCAGCGGTCTCCGCGACTACGCGGACGCCATCACCGCGGCCCGCGCCGCCCACCATCCGGGTGCGGACACCATCCGCGACGGTCAGCGGACCATCGGGAACATCTCCGTGAACCCATGGGCGATGACCAACCCGATCACCGGAGCCGGAGAGGTCGCCGGTGTGCTCTCGGACCTCATCCGCGGGGCCGGCCAGATCCTCGACGGCGTGTCCGTCTGCCACGACGCCTACGACGACGCATGGGCGGCCGGTGAGGCGCTGCAGCGGGCACTGTCGGACGCCGAAGGCTACGCCGTGCTCGCCGGCGTCGAGGTGCCCGTGGGCCAGACGCGGCTGGACGTCCTCGTCTCGCGGACGCAGTTCCCGAACGGTGACCCCGACAGTTCGGTCCTCTCCGAGACGGAATGGGCGAACTACGTCCAGAACTGGAACGCGATGAGCGACGACGAACGCGAACGCATCCTCGCGGCGATGGAAGAGTCCGGCGACCCTGCCGTCAGCGCCCTCCTCATGAGTGCGATCGCCACCGGCGCCGGCAGTTCCTCCGTGCTCGCCCTCGCCGACGCGATCAAGAACGCTCCGCCCGGCGAACGCCAGCGCATGATCGACGAGCTCACGAACCTCGGCGTCGGCGACAACGGGGACGCCACGGTGAACGGCGAGACCTTCGACCAGTACAACAACAAGACCTGCGGATCGACGACGCTCATCACCCTCGCCGCCCAGTCGGACCCGTTCCTCGCCTACTGGCTGCAGACCGGCGAGTTCCTCGACGGCCACGTGCCCGACTACCTCCGGGGACTCGACCTCGCCGACGCGGCCGGTCTGGACACCGAGGATCGGATGACGTTCCTGCAGCAGGCCGTCCAGGACCGTGCGAACGACCTGTTCCCCGGCCCGATCGACTACCCGAACGTCGCGGGCACCGCACCCGGCGGCGCGGTCACCGAATCCGACCGCACCGGTACCGACTACCACATCGACTGGACCAACGCCCTGGGTGGTGACTCGGGCCGAGGCGCGGCACTCACCGAGGCCGCGGCGGCGGCGAACGACGGGACGCCCGTCCCGCTTCTCGTCGGCCCGAGCGACAACACCATCCCGCAGCACTACGTGCTCATCATCGGCTTCCACGACGGCGACTACGAGATCTACGATCCGTCGACCGGCGAGACGAACTCCGTGGACGAGGACATCATGCTGAACGGCTCGGACGACCCGGTCACCGGCTTCGCGAACTGGAACCAGATCTACGCCGTCGTGAACCCGAGCTGACCCTTCGACAAGCTCAGGGACCGCGTGGGGTTGCTCGGGGATCGGGCGCGTCGGCTCAGGACCGCGTGGGGTGGAGACCGACATCCGATCAGCGCCAGCGGTACTCGAGCTCCGGGCGCCCCGGGGTGCCATAGCGCGGTGAGCGCTCGACGGCGCCCGTCTCGGCGAGGTACTCGAGGTAGCGCCTGGCCGTCACCCGTGACAGGGACCCGGCGGCTGCCGCCTCGCTCGCGGAGAGCGGACCGGACGCCTGCCGGAGGAGGTCCGAGACCAGACGCAGGGTGTCCTCCGAGAGTCCCTTCGCCAACTGCGGGCGGGAGGACGGCGCTCGCAGCGTGGCGAGGGTGAGGTCCACCTCGTGCTGGCTCGCGACCGAGCCCTCCGCCGACATCGTGTGCCGGAAGGAGCGATACGCCTCCAGCTTGTCGGCGAACGCGGGGAACGCGAACGGTTTGATGAGGTACTGGACGATGCCCGCCGAGACCGCCGCTCGGACGATCCGGAGATCACGGGCCGCGGTGATGGCGATGACGTCGACGTCGATACCCGCCGTCCGGATGCGTCGGCAGAGCTCGAGACCGTGCGCGTCCGGCAGGTTGAGGTCGAGCAGGACGAGGTCGATCCGGTCGTCGGGGGAGCGGTGGGCCGCAGCTGCCCGCAGCGCCTGCATCGCGGTGGCCGCATCGCCCGCCACGGCGGCGAGTTCGAAGCCCTCGACGCGGCGCAGGTAGGACGCATGGGCCTGCTGGGTGATCGGTTCGTCCTCGACGACCAGGACCCGGATGCGCTCGCTCATGTGCCTGCCTCGTCCCGGACGCCGACCGCGGCCGGCAGCGTCACGACGAACGCCGAGGACGGCTCACGGACGACCTCGATCGTGCCGCCGAGTCGTGTCACCGCCTGCTGGACCAGCGCGAGACCGAACCCCCGGCCGTATCGGCCGGGCTCCTTCGTCGACCAGCCGCGTACGAACGCGAGGTCGAGCGCCTCCGGGGGCAGGCCCAGTCCGCTGTCGGTCACCTGGATCACGAGCTCCGTCGTCTCGGCGTCGTCGGACCGCCCGGCGCCGAGGTCGTCCGGCAGCCCCTGCCCGAGGTAGACCTCCACCCAGGGGCGATCGCCGGACGCCGCGTCGATCGCGTTGTCGATGAGGTTGCCGAGGATGGTGACGATCACGGCCGGGTCGACGCGCACGCGTCCGAGCGCGGGGTCGCTCTCGAGGTGCAGCTCGACCCCCTGCTCGGCCGCCTGCGCCGTCTTGCCGAGCAGCAGCGCCGAGATCACCGGCTCCTGTTCCGCCGCGAGCACGCGGTCGGTCAACCGCTGACTCGCTCCGAGTCCCTGCGCCGCGAGGTCGAGCGCCTCCTCCCGCCGGTCGAGCTCGATGAGCGAGACGATCGTGTGCAGCCGGTTCGCGAACTCGTGGGTCTGCGAGCGCAGGGCGTCGCTCATCGTGCGCATCGACGCCAGCTCGCCGCTCAGGTGTTCGATCTCGGTGTGGTCGCGCAGCGTCATCACCCACCCACGCGGGTGCGGGCCTGCCGTCTCGCCCGGACCGACCGCCGACTCCTGGTTCACGACGAGCACGTGGTCGCGTGTGAGGTGGATCTCGTCCACGGCCTGGCGTCCGCTCGCGAGGAGCTCGCGCAGGCCGGCGTCGATCGGCAGCTCGTCGACCGGCGCCGCTCCCGGGGAACGCTCGCCGAGGGGCAGCCCGAGCAGTTCGGACGCCTGGTCGTTGACGAGCACGAGACGGCGGTGGCGGTCCACGAGGACGAGCCCCTCCCGCACCGAGTGGAGCACCGACTCGTAGTAGTCGAACATCCTGGCGAGGTCCTCCGGTCCGCGCGACCCGGTGACCCGTGCGAGGTAGCGGCGGAGCGTCCAGGAGCCGATCGCGCCGATGACGAGCACGAGCAGAGCCGTTCCGAGCAACCACGGCACCCGGGTCTCGAAGGTCTCGGACACGTTGCTGACCGTGACGCCTGCGGCGACGAGGGCGACGACCTCGCCGGCGTCGTCACGGATGGGTGCGACGGCGCGGACGGAGGGGCCGAGCGTGCCCGTGTACGTCTCGGTGAAGGTCCGTCCCTCGAGCGCCGGTCCGATCGTGCCGATGAACGGCTTGCCGATCTGGTCGCGCTCGCGGTGCGTGTACCGGGTGCGATCCGGAGCCATGATCGTCACGAAGTCGACACCGGTGTCGCGCATGAGTGCCTCGGCGTAGGGCTGGAGCGCGTCGGACGGGCGATCCGAGCCGAGCTGCGCGACGACGTAGGGGTTGTCCGCGACGCCGTTCGCGACGTCGAGGCACTTCGCGACCGCGCGGTCCTCGGTCTCGGTGCGGGCCTGGAACCACAGCAGGACTCCGGCGACGAGCGTCATCGCGACGACCGCGACGAGCTGCACGAGGAAGAGCCGCGAGGCGATGCTCCTGGACCGACCGGCCATCGCGTCACCTCCGTCTGCTCCGTCGCGTCGACCCCTCAAGTATCGGGGGTGACGACGGTCACAGGCGTCGCCGACCGCGACCAGTACGACCACAAGCGGTCACTACGACCACAACCCGGTCGATCCGCCGGCGTGGTCGCAGCATGGGTCGATCGACCACCCGCTGCCGCACTGACGCGGCCGACGAAACGGATCCGGAATGGCAATGACGCTCTCCTCCCTGAAACGGCTGGACAAGACCCACTACCTCTACCTCGCGGTGATCCTCGCGGTGCTCGCCGGCATCGTCGTCGGACTCGCCGCCCCGGAGTTCGCGAAGGGGCTCAAACCCATCGGTGACGCCTTCGTGGCGCTGATCAAGATGATGATCGCCCCGGTCATCTTCTGCACCATCGTGATCGGCGTCGGGTCGATCGCGAAGGCCGCGACCGTCGGCAAGGTCGGCGGGCTCGCGCTGCTGTACTTCATCGTGATGTCGACCTTCGCCCTCGCGATCGGCCTCGTCGTCGGCAACCTCATCCAACCGGGCGCCGGCTTGAACCTCGCCGAGACGAGCTACCAGGTGGAGGGGGAGGCCAAGAGCACGACCGAGTTCATCCTCGGCATCATCCCCACGACGCTCGTGTCCTCGCTGACCGGCGGCAACATCCTGCAGGTCCTCTTCGTCGCCCTGCTCGTCGGCTTCGGCCTGCAGAAGATGGGGACGACGGGTGAACCGATCCTGCGCGGCATCAAGCTCATCCAGGCGCTCGTGTTCCGGGTGCTCGCGATGATCATGTGGATCGCGCCCATCGGTGCCTTCGGTGCGATCGCCGCCGTGACCGGGTCCGCCGGCGCGAGCGCGCTCGTCGGGCTCGCCACGCTCATGATCGCGTTCTACATCACCTGCGCGTTGTTCATCGTCGTCGTGCTCGGCGGCGTGCTGCGCCTCGCGACGGGCTTCAACATCTTCAAGCTCATGAAGTACCTCGGCCGTGAGTACCTCCTCATCGTCGGCACCTCCTCCTCCGAGGCTGCGCTGCCGCGACTCATCGCGAAGATGGAGCACCTCGGTGTCTCCAAGCCGGTCGTCGGCATCACCGTCCCGACGGGCTACTCCTTCAACCTCGACGGCACCGCGATCTACCTCACCATGGCGTCGATCTTCATCGCCGACGTCATGGGTGTCCCGATGAACCTCGGGGAGCAGATCTCGCTCCTCGTGTTCATGATCATCGCGTCGAAGGGCGCCGCGGGCGTCACCGGCGCTGGTCTCGCGACCCTCGCCGGCGGGCTGCAGGCCAACCGACCCGACCTCGTCGACGGGGTCGGCCTCATCGTCGGCATCGACCGCTTCATGTCGGAGGCGCGTGCGCTCACGAACTTCACCGGCAACGCGGTCGCCACGATCATCATCGGCACGTGGGTGAAGGAGGTCGACCGGGTGCAGGTCGGCGAGGTCCTCTCGGGTCGCTCGCGGTTCGACGAGGCGACGATGAGCGTCGACGACCACACGGGCGCGGTCGCGGTGGCGAAGCGCTGAGCAGCAGGCCCTTCGACAGGCTCAGGGACCGGAGAACCCGGTCCCTCAGCCTGTCGCTCCCGGACCCTGAGCCTGTCGAAGGGTGCTCAGTTGGCCGGGGAGTCGACGATCGGCTTCGAGGGCGGGGTGTCGCCCTCGAGCACAGCCTCGTCCACGGCGGTGGTCGAGTGTTCCGTCCGCGGAGCGATCCGGAACAACGGGATCGTGTAGCCGCAGATCGGGCCGATGAGCACGGCGAAGACCACCGTTCCGATGCCGACGTTCCCGCCGAGCAGCCATCCGATGCCGAGGACCACGAGCTCCACACCCGTGCGCCCGACCCAGATCGGCCACCCGGTGACGCGGTGGATGCCGGTCATGAGGCCGTCCCGCGGGCCGGGGCCGAAGTTGCCGCCGATGTAGAGGCCCGAGGCGACGCCGAGGAGGAGCAGTCCGCCGGCGAACAGCAGGATGCGCGCCCACAGGTCGAGGTCCGCGGGGATGAACGCCAGCCCGATGTCGGCCGAGGGCCCCACGAGGAGGACGTTCAGGACGGTGCCGACACCCGGCCGCTGCTTGAGCGGGATCCAGGCGAGGAGCACGAGCCCGCCGACGATGATCGTGATGAGTCCGAAGCTCAGGCCGGTCCGCAGGTTGAGTCCCTGGGTGAGGACGTCCCACGGGGCGACGCCGACCGCACCGCGCACGATCATCGCGATGGCGATGCCGTACAGGAAGAGGCCGATGAGGAGTTGGAGCACACGACGGGTCATGGTGGACAATCCAATTGCACGATTGGCTTTGGCGCTAGAGGCCAATCTGGGTATCGTGGTTCAATGGCTTCCATCACCCTGAGTGCCCGATCGCTCGCCGCCCTGCTCGGGCAGTGGAAGACCGCTGCGCCCGCATACCGCGGTCTCGCCGACCGCATCCGACTCCTCGTCCTCGACGGACGCATCCCGGTCGGCACCCGTCTGCCGGCCGAGCGGGAACTGGCCGATCGGCTCGCGCTGAGCCGCACCACGGTCACCGCGGCGTACCGCGAACTGCGCGAGGCCGGCTACCTCCGCAGCATCCGCGGTTCGGGCAGTGTCACCCTCCTACCGTCGGCGCCCACTGCGCTGGCTCCCGTGCCACAGGGCGGGTTCCTCGACTTCAGCAAGGCGGCCGTCCCGCCGTGCCCCGAGATCATCGACGCCGTGGCCACCGCCGCCGCAGAACTGCCGCGGTACATGCACGACTTCGACTACGACCTCGTCGGCATGCCCGAGCTGCGGCAGGCCATCGCCGACCGCTACACCGCGCGCGGGCTGCCCACCGACCCCGACGAGATCATGGTGACCGTGGGGGCTCAGCACGCGATCGCCCTCATCGCGCGCACCCTGCTCAGCCGAGGTGACCGCGTCCTCGTCGAGATGCCGAGCTATCCCCACGCCTACGAGGCGCTCCGGGCGGCCGGAGCCAGGCTCGGCGCGGCGACCGTCTCCTCGGAGACCGGCTGGGACGTCCGCGAACTCGAGCAGTGGTTCGAGCGCACGAGCCCCGCGATGGCGTACCTCATGCCGGACTTCCACAACCCGACCGGGGCGTCGATGCCGCTCGAGACCCGCCGACGGGTCGCCGCAGCCGCCGAGCGGCACGGGACGGTGCTCGTGATCGACGAGACCACGGCGGAACTCGACATCGACCGGCCGACGGACCAGGGGCTCGACGGCACGCCGTTCGCTGCTCTCGAGGGTGCGCCGGCGTCGATCATCACGATCGGTTCGGTGGGCAAGACGATCTGGGGCGGGCTCCGCATCGGGTGGATCCGGGCGGAGCGCGGCACGATCAGGAAGCTCGTCTCGGCACGCTCGCTGGGCGACCTCGGCACGCCGATCCTCGACCAGCTGACCGTCCAACAGTTGATGCCGGCGATGGACGGCATCGTCGCCCGGCGCGGTGTCGCACTCGGCGAGACCCGCGACCGGCTCGTCGACCTCCTGGCCGACCGCCTCCCCGAGTGGACCGTGCCGCGGGTCGACGGTGGGATCGCCACCTGGGTGAACCTCGGCGAAGCCGCGTCATCGCAGCTCTCGCTCGCGGCGCGGAGTCACGGGCTCGTGATCGTCGCGGGACCACGGTTCGGCATCGACGGTGCGTTCGAGCGCTACCTGCGCATCCCGATCAGCTATCCGTGGGCCCAGACGGAGCAGGCGGTCGAGCTGCTGACGCAGACGTGGCACTCCGCGATGTTCGGGCACGTGCCGGCCCTGGACTACCTCGAAGACGTCGTCTGACCTCGTCGCCGACGAGCGTGACACCGCTCCACACGCAGTGCTTGTGCGTGCCGTGTCCAGCCTCCGCGCGAGACCGCCGTCGGACGGGTGTGCGGTGACATAATTACAGCGTCCGCACCTCTCGCAACAACCGAAAGCGGCTCCGTGCACCTGCTCTCCGTCCTCAGCATGAAGAACCGCGCGTTGATCGCGCTCGTCACCATCGTGGCAGCCGTGTTCGGCGTCCTGGCGGTGGGCGGCCTCAAGCAGGAGCTCATCCCGTCGGTCCAGTTCCCGCAGCTCGCGATCATCACGAGCTACCCGGGTGCGGCACCCGAGGTCGTCAACGACGACGTCTCGACCCCGATCGAGACCGCGATCCAGGGCGTGCCCGGTATCGAGTCCACCTCGGCGACGTCGAGCACGAACTCGAGCCTCATCAGCGCGACCTTCACCTACGGCACGGACCTCGCCACCGCCGAGCAGAAGATCACCCAGGCGATCAACCGCATCAAGTCGACCCTGCCCGACACCGTCGACCCGCAGGTGGTCAGCGGCAGCATCGACGACCTCCCGGTCATCCAGATCGCCGTGTCCGGTGCAGCCGATCAGGACTCCCTGGCCGAGGTGCTCTCGAGCTCCGTGGTCCCCGACATCAAGGACGTCGACGGCGTCCGCGACGCGGCGATCGTCGGTGAGGTGGGCAAGCGGGTCACGATCACCCCCGACGACGCCAAACTGGCCCTCGCGGGGCAGACCAGCCGGGTCATCGGGACGACGCTGCAGCAGAACGGCTCCCTGCAGCCTGCGGGCGACATCACCGAAGGCGACAAGACGTTCTCCGTGCAGACGGGCACGAAGCTCACCTCGGTCGACGACATCGCCGCACTGCCGATCACGGGCGCCCTCGCCGCCGACGGCTCCGTCCTGACCATCGGCGACGTCGCGACGGTCGCCCTGAGCGACGACCCGATCACGTCGATCTCGCGCGTCGACGGCGAGCCGGCGCTCACCATCGCCGTCACGAAGCTGCCCGCGGCGAACACCGTCGAGGTCTCGCAGGGTGTGCGCGACATCCTTCCTGCGCTGGAGCGCACCATCGGGTCCGACGCCAAGCTCACCGTCGTCTTCGATCAGGCGCCCTACATCGAGCAGTCCATCGAGGCCCTGACGACGGAAGGCCTGCTCGGCCTCGTCTTCGCGGTGCTGATCATCCTCGTGTTCCTCCTCGACGTCCGGGCCACGCTCGTGACGGCGATCTCCATCCCGACGTCCGTGCTCATCACCTTCATCGGCCTCCAGGTCGCCGAGTACTCGCTCAACATCCTCACGCTGGGCGCGCTGACGATCGCCATCGGGCGCGTGGTCGACGACTCGATCGTGGTCATCGAGAACATCAAGCGACACCTCTCGTTCGGCGACAACCGCACGGGTGCACAGCGCGCCGGGTCGATCCTGAGCGCCGTCCAGGAGGTCGCGGGCGCGATCACCGCCTCGACCATCACCACGGTGGCCGTGTTCCTGCCCATCGCGTTCGTCGGCGACGTCACCGGAGAACTCTTCCGACCCTTCGCCCTCACCGTCACGATCGCGCTGCTCGCGTCGCTCCTCGTCGCGCTCACCATCGTGCCCGTGCTCGCCTACTGGTTCCTCCGCGCCCCGAAGGCCCAGCGCCTCGCAGCCGCAGCCGCCGCGGAGGAAGCGCCCTCCGACGCGACGAGCGGACCGGTCCGGAGCCGACGCGAGCGCCGGGTCAGCGTGCAGGACGAAGACGACCTCGAGAAGCCGTCACGGCTCCAGAAGGCCTACCTCCCGATCATCCACTGGACCCTCAAGCACTCGGTCACCACCCTGCTGCTCTCGGTGCTCGTGCTCGTCGGCACCTTCGCGCTGACGCCGTTCATGAAGACCAACTTCCTCGGCGACTCCGGCCAGAACACCCTCACGGTCACGCAGACCCTGCCGGTCGGCACGAGCCTCGACGCCCAGGACGCGGCGGCGAAGCAGGTCGAGACAAAGCTGCGCGACATCGACGGCATCGACACCGTCCAGCTCTCGATCGGGTCGAGCGGAAGCTCGTTGCGCGACGCGTTCTCGGGCGGCGGTGGCGGAGCCATCACCTACTCGATCACGACGAGCGAAGACGCCGACCAGACGGCACTCCAGAAGACGGTCCGCAAGGACCTGTCCGGGCTCGACGACGTCGGCGAGATCGAGGTCGCCGCGTCCGCGGGCTTCGGCGGGTCGAGCGACATCGAGATCGACATCACCTCCGCACGGCAGAGCGATCTCGCGAAGGCCGCCGACGCGATCCAGCAGGCCGTCACCGGCCTCGACGGCATCGACCAGGTCACGAGCAACCTCAGCGAATCGCGGCCCTACGTCCAGGTGGCCGTCGACCGCGACGCCGCCGCCGCAGCAGGGTTCAGCGAGGTCGCGCTCGGTGCGTACGTCTCGCAGCTCATGCAGCCGACGACGGTGGGATCCATCGTCATCGACGACACTACGCTCACCATCTACGTCGACGCCCAGGACCCGCCGACCACCGTCGACGCCCTCGCGGCGACGGAGGTCCCGACCGCCACCGGCCCGAGACGCCTCGACACCCTCGCGACGGTCTCCCAGGTCGACGGACCCGCGACGATCTCGACCGTCAAGGGGCTTCGCTCGGCCACGATCAGCGCGACTCCGGGCAGCGACAACCTCGGTACCGCCAGCGCCGAGGTGCAGACGGCCATCGACGACGTCAAGCTGCCCGCCGGCACCACGGCGACCCTCGGAGGTGTCACGGCATCGCAGAGCGACGCGTTCGGACAGCTGGGCCTCGCGCTCCTCGCCGCGATCCTCATCGTCTACGTCATCATGGTCGCGACGTTCCGTTCGCTGCGGCAACCGCTCCTGCTGCTCGTGTCGGTGCCGTTCGCCGCGACCGGCGCGATCGGGCTCCAGATCATCACCGGCGTGCCGCTCGGCGTCCCGTCCCTCATCGGCGTGCTGATGCTCATCGGTATCGTCGTGACGAACGCGATCGTGCTGGTCGACCTCGTGAACCAGTACCGGCGACGCGGCATGACGGTGATCGAGGCCGTCGAGCACGGTGCCGCACGCCGACTCCGCCCGATCCTCATGACGGCGCTCGCGACGATCTTCGCCCTCACCCCGATGGCACTCGGCATCACCGGACACGGTGGCTTCATCTCGCAGCCGCTCGCGATCGTCGTCATCGGCGGGCTCGTCTCCTCGACCGTCCTGACGCTCGTCGTGCTCCCCACCCTCTACAACCTCGTCGAGGGGTTCCGGGAACGTCGCGAGCAGCGGCGGGCTGCAGCCGAGCCGAAGCCGACGCCACGCACGGTCGCCGCGATCGAGGGGCCGCGGGCCGCGACTGTCCCCGCTGAGGAGCCGGTCCTCGTCGGCGCCGGTGGCGGAAGCGCTGCAACCGCGCCGAGCGTGCCTGACGCATCCGTTCCGTCGGCCTCGGCGGACGTGGCTCCGGTGGACGCGGCTCCAGACGGCGCCGCTCC
>NZ_JACYTW010000081.1:0-11455 GCF_014841395.1 Plantibacter sp. CFBP 13570
ACGCCGCCGCAGCCGACGACGAGCAGGCGCTCCCCGCTGCGGAGCCCGGCGCGGTGGACGAGCCCGCGGAAGGCCGTCGCGAAGCGGCACCCGAGGAGGGCGGCGGCGCCGGCGTCGAGGGACTCGGGCACCGGGATGAGGTTCACGTCGGCGTCATGCAGGGCGACGAGCTCCGCGTAGGACCCCCAGTGGGTGAAGCCCGGCTGGGTCTGGTTCGGGCAGACCTGCCCGTTCCCGGCGAGGCACTGGGCGCAGCGTCCGCACGCGCACACGAAGGGCACCGTGACGCGGTCGCCCACGCGGAACCGCTCGACGGCGGGGCCGACAGCGTGGATGCGCCCGACGAGTTCGTGGCCGGGCACGTGGGGGAGGGCGATGCCGTCGTCGTGCCCGAGCCAGCCGTGCGCATCGCTCCGGCAGAGCCCCGTGGTCTCCACCCGCACCACGACGCCGGCGTCGGACGGCACCGGATCCGCGACGTCGCGGACCTCGGGCTCGGCGGTGAACTGGTCGTAGACGACGGCGCGCATGGAAGTCCTCGGTGCGTGGCGGGCGGAGTGGATCGGTGTGGCTGGTGGTGGCGGGAGGGCCTAGATCTCGACCTCGACGGGCTCCGTCTTCACGAGGTCGATGACGCCACTCAGGATCTCGTTCGGACGGAACGGGTAACGGTTGATCTCGGCCTCGTCGCTGATGCCCGTGAGCACGAGGATCGTGTGGAGACCGGCCTCGATGCCCGCGACGATGTCGGTGTCCATGCGGTCGCCGATCATGCCGGTGTTCTCGGAGTGGGCGCCGATCTTGTTGAGCGCCGATCGGAACATCATCGGGTTCGGCTTGCCGACGACGTAGGGCTCCATGCCGGTGGCCTTCGTGATGAGGGCCGCGATGGCGCCGGTCGCCGGAAGCGGGCCGTCCTTGCTCGGTCCGGTCGCGTCCGGGTTGGTCACGATGAAGCGTGCGCCACCGGCGATGAGGCGGATCGCCTTGGTGATGGCCTCGAACGAGTAGTTGCGGGTCTCGCCGACGACCACGTAGTCGGGGTTCGTCTCCGTCATGGTGAAGCCGGCCTCGTGGATGGCCGTGGTGATCCCGGCCTCCCCGATGACGAACGCCGAACCGCCCGGCTCCTGCTCGGCAAGGAAGGCGGCCGTCGCGAGCGCGGAGGTCCAGATGAACTCCTCGGGCACGTCGAGCCCGGAGGCACGCAGTCGGGCGCTCAGGTCGCGCGGGGTGAAGATCGAGTTGTTGGTGAGCACCAGGAAGGGCGTCCGCTGGTCCTGCCACTGCTGCAGGAGCGCTGCGGCACCAGGGAGGGCGTGGTTCTCATGGACGAGCACGCCGTCCATGTCGGTGAGCCAGCATTCGACCTCGTCGCGTCGTGACATGCGTTCCTCCAGGTGCTCCGTGCGGGCTGCGCGAGCGCTGCGCCGCGGGGGTGGCGCGGCGTCGGGCCCGGACCTCCAGTGTGGCACGGCGCGGGTAGGGTTGGCTGGTGTCAGAGACCCCGCTCCACCCGGTCGACCCGGTCGTCGGCCCTGATCAGGCCGAGAGCCCGATGGTCGGCGTCGGTCCATGGCAGGGGGAGTGGCCGGAGGACCCCTGGTACGACCCCGAGCTGCTCCGCGACGGCGACACCCGGAACGTCGTCGACCGCTACCGGTACTGGTCGATGGAGGCCATCGTCGCTGACATCGACGACCACCGCCACCCGTTCCACGTCGCCATCGAGAACTGGCAGCACGACATGAACATCGGGTCGATCGTGCGCACCGCCAACGCGTTCGCCGCCGACACCGTCCACATCGTCGGACGCCGTCGCTGGAACAAGCGCGGAGCCATGGTGACCGACCGCTACCAGCACGTCGAACACCACGTCGACGTCGCGGCGCTCGTCGCCTGGGCGTCGGCGGCCGAGCTGCCGGTCATCGCGATCGACAACGTGCCGGGATCGGTCCCGATCGAGACGTTCAGGCTCCCCGAGCGGTGCCTCCTCCTCTTCGGACAGGAGGGGCCGGGGCTCTCGCCGGAGGCGCTCGCCGCGGCCGATGCGGTGCTCGAGATCACCCAGTTCGGGTCGACGAGATCGATCAACGCGTCCGCAGCAGCGGCCGTCGCGATGCACGCCTGGGTCATGCAGCACGTCTCCTTCGACGCATCCTGATCGGGTTGGCCCCCGTCCGCGGGTGGTTTCCAACGGCAGCGCTGCGCCTACCTCAGGAACACCTCAAGATTCCCTCAATTGGCACCCTGGTCCCCCAAAGTGCCGACACCGCCCGGCATACTGTCTAGCGGAGCAACACTCCACCGCTGAACCCGAATCCCTCCGGCACCCGAAGCCACCGAGGGCCACCGCACGGACCCGAATCCGTGCGGTGCGAATCGGCGGTCACCCGAAGGATGAATCGAAGATGACGCACCGTTCTGCCCTGGGAGCCTCGCCCGAACGAGGAACCCGCCCGTCCAAGGTCCGTGGCATCGCCGCGCTCGCCGTCCCCGCAGCCCTCGCGGTCGCCCTCATCGTCGGCGTCGCCGCGCCGGCTCAGGCCGACACCCGGGTCGACGAGGCGTCGAGCTCGATCAGTGCGACACAGACCGGCTCGGGCGAGCTCATCGCTCCGGCCGGTGCGTTGTTCGCGTCGCTCCTCATCTGGGGAGCCGGAGCCGCGTTCGCGACTCGTCGTCGGATGCTCGCCGAACAGCGCGAGGAGGCGTCGCTGCTCTCCAGCTGATCAGCGCGCTGCACCCGCAGCTGGTCGCCGTGGCCCGAACCACGACGCTCAGCCGCTCCAGACGGAACACGCCCGTTCCGTCGCACCGGTGGCCGCCGGGAGTCCCCCCACTCCCGGCGGCCTCCGGTGTTTCCGGGGTACGACGGCAGGGTCTCCGCCACGGACGACGGCCGGTCCGTCCGGTGGCTCGACGACGTTCCAGAGAATCTGCCGCGTTCCGCGTCATGAACGAGCGTTCGCGCGATCACTCAAGGGAGTGCAACGCTGTCGGGCGGACCCGAACCCGGATCGACGCGGCGCTCAGACGCCGACGTCGAACGATGCCCGACCCGAATGGGCGTCGCACGCAGCAGGCGTACCGCACGCGCCGGAGCGTCGTCCCACCCGAGGACGACGCTCCTGCGCGGGCGCCTGCGCGCTCGACCGGTGCCTAGCCGATGAGGCTCGGCCGGAGGTCGCGGAGCGTCCTGGCGTGCGTCATCCGCGTCACGCCGATCGCCGAGAGGCTCAGCGCGATCGCCAGCCAGGCGAGCAGGACCCCGGCGTCCTGCAGGGCGGCGTCCATCCGTCCGCCGTACATCAACTGGCGCATGCCGTCGACCGCGTAGGACATCGGGAGCACGTGATGCAGGGCTGCGAGCGGCGCCGGGAGTGTCTGCCAGGGGAACGTCCCGCCGGCGGTGACGAGCTGGGCGACCATGAGCACGAGGCCGAGGAACTGCCCGACACTGCCGAACCACACGTTGAGCGTCAGGATGATCGCCGCGAAGGTGAGGGACGCCAGCGCCATCATCCCGTAGGTCGCGAGCGGGTTGTGGACCTCGAAGTGCAGGGCGCCGGCGAGGATGCCGAACAGCGCGACCATCTGGATCGTCCCGAGGAGGCCCGGCGTGAGCCAACCGGCGACGGTCACCTTGATGGGGCTGTGGAGCGCCGTGATCGCGCGCCGAGACACCGGCTTGACGATGAGGAAGAGCGCGTAGATGCCGATCCAGGCGGCGAGGCTGACGAAGAACGGCGCGAGTCCGGCTCCGTAGGTGCCCGCGCTCGTCACGGAGGAGTTGGTCAGCTTGACCGGATCGGCGATCGTCTTGGCCTGGAGTTCGCGGGAGTCCGCCGTGGTCGCGGGGATGGCGTCCGCGCCCGACTGCAGACCGTCGCGGAGGGTGACGATGCCGTCACGGAGGGTGCCGAGCCCCGTCTGCAGGCTCGTGAGGCCGGTCTGCAGCGATGCGGCACCGTCGGCGGCCTGCTGTGTCCCCGAGGCGAGCGCGGGCATCGCGTCACTCAGCTTCCGGGCACCTCCCGCGACCTGCTGGGCGCCGCTGTTCAACTGGTCGACCTGCGACACGACGGTCTGGACGCGCTCGTTCGCCGTCGTGGCGTCAGCGGCCACCGGGTCGAGCAGTGCCAGCACCTGGGCGATCTGCTCGGGGGTGAAGCCGTTCTCCGCGAGGGTCTGCGAGATCTGCGCGCGGGCCGTGGGGATCGAGTCGACGAGCCGCTGGGCGGCTGCTCCGACCTCGTCGCCCTTGCCGGCGAGGGTCGAGGTCCCGGACGCCACCTGCTCGGCACCCGAGGCCAGCTGGTCGGTCTGGGCGGGCAGGCTGGCCGTCCCCGAGGCGATCTGCGCGGTGCCGGACGCGAGGGTCGCCGCGCCGGCCTGGGCCGTCCCGGCACCGTCGAAGGCCTGCTGGGCGCCGTCGGCCAACTGCGTCGCGCCCGAGGTGGCGTCGACGAGCTTCGTCTTGATCGTGTCGAGCGCGATGAGGAACCGGCCCGCGGCCTGGCGGTTCACCGTCTGCACGATGGTCGCCTTGATCTGCTTGACGGCCTGCTCGCCGATCGTCGTCGCGAGGTAGCTGTTGGCGTCGTTGGTCGTGAGTTGGACCGTCGCCTGCTGCGGGGCGTCGCCCGATGCGGAGGTGAGTGAGGTCGAGAAGTCGGCGGGGATCGTGACGCTGAAGTCGAAGGTCCCGTCGTTCACGCCCCGGGCGGCGTCGGCCGCGCTGACCTCGTGCCAGGCGAACGATCCGTCCTCGATGAGCTGGTCGGCGATGTCGTCGCCGTAGTTCTCCGTCTCGCCGGTCGCGTCGCCGGTGGTGTCGTCGGTCGCCGGCGCACCGGTGTCCTCGACGACGAGCGCCACGGGCACCTGGTCGAGCTTGGCGTACGGGTCCTGGTTCGCCCAGAGGTACAGGCCGCCGTAGAGCAGCGGGACGCACATGAGGGCGACGAGGGCGAGCCGCGACATGGGCGTGGCCCACAGGCGGGACAGTTCGGCGCGGATCATCGCGAAGATCTTCACAGGAGGTCCTTCTGGGGACGGGTGGTGCGGGATGAGGGGAGGGCTGGACGGTCGTGGTGCACGGTGTGCGTCACGACCAGTCCTGCTGGAAGAGGGGGACGAGTTCGTCCGTGGCGTTCTCGGACACCGGGGCGTCGGCGGTGGCGTTGATGGCTGTCGCCGAGGCGTCACCGGCGATCACGAGGACGCCGTAGCCGCGGGCGGCGAGTTTGCGGGCGAGCTTCCACCACTCGAGCGGGTCGCCGCCGTGGCGGTCGGGGGAGACGAGGACGAGCGCGGTGACGTCCTCCCGGAGGACGGCGAGCTCGGTGAGGAGCCGCACGCGGTCGGTCGGCGCGACGGTCGAGATCGGCTGCTTCGCGAGGTGCGCGAGGTCGAGCGACTCGAGGAACCGCGCGACGGCGAAGGGGTGGCTCGCCCGGCCGGCGAACATGAGCTCCTCGGCGACGACGCCGGAGACCGCGACGCCGCTGGCCGGTTCGGAGACGTCGGGGGCGTCGATGAGCGCGATCACGCGTCGCATCGTCTTGCGGTCGGTCGCTCCGTCGACGAGGACGGTCCCGGTGTCGGGCTTCATGCGGCCGGAGGCGATGAGGCCGAGGACGGTCGGCCGCTGCTCGGTCTCGGCGCGGGCGAAGGTCGCCTCGCCCGTCCGGAAGGAGAGGGAGGTCGGCTCGAGGACGATGCCGCCCTTGCCCTTGGAGACGCCGTCGAGTTCAACGCGCATGGGAGGACTCCTCGTTCGTACCGGTGCCGGTGGTGTGGCGGTGGGTGTCTGCGTGTTCGGTGTCGGCGCGGTCGGCGACCGCCGTGGCGTCCTGCCATGACAGGCCGACCGCCCCGAGGGTCGCGAGCATGACGAGGCGGCGGCCGGCGCTCGTCGAGAGGCCGGACCGGGTCGCCTCTTCGAGCACCCCGACGGCCGTGCTCTCGACGAGTCGGGCGAGCACGCCGGCGTCGATGTCGGGGCGGATGGAACCGTCCGCGACACCGGCCTCGACGGTGCGGAGGAGGAGGGTCCGAACGGGTTCGAGGGCGGCCGCCGTGACGGCGCGGAGCGGCCCGCGGACGGCGAGCGGCGCCATGATGCGGACGTGGTCCACCTGGGCCCAGAGGACGTCACCGATGAGCGCGATGGTGGTGAGCGGGTCGTCGCCCTGGACGGCCGTGATCGACGAGGCGACGCGCTCGGCCCCCGCCACGACGACGGCGTTCACGAGCTCGTCACGCGTGGCGAAGTGTCCGTACACCGAACGGCGGGTGAGGCCGGCGGCCGCCGCGATGGTCTCGAGGCTGGCGTCGGGGTCGCTGCGGAGCGCCAGGCGGGCGGCTTCGAGCAGCGCGACGCGGTTCTCGGCGGCGTCGCGACGAGGGGCTCGCGATCCGCTCGTAGGCGCTTGGGTGGTGGTCATGACAGCGATCGTACTATCTTGCACAGCAGTGTGCAATATCGATGTCGGCGGATGCGGCGAGCTCTCAGCGAGGGCTGCCAGCTTCCTCCCACGCCAGGGCATGGGAACGGAGCTATGGTTGAACGATGACCGGTGAGAATCTGATGGCAACCCCTCCGACACTGCTGCCGGACGACAGCGCCACCGATGCCGAGTTCCATGCGGCCGTCGGTTCGATCGAGGCGCTGGCGGACCTCCTCGCGGCCCACCCCCGCTCCTCGCTCGGCTGGGCACTCCTCGCCGACGCGGTCCACGACCCCCAGTCGCCGATCCCCGGCTACGCGGCCGCTCGGGTCGGGTACCACCGCGGCCTGGACTCGCTCCGTGCCGCCGGCTGGCGCGGTCAGGGCCCGATCCCGTGGTCGCACGCGCCGAACCGCGGGGTGCTGCGCTCGCTCTACGCGCTCCGCCGCTCCGCGAAGGCGATCGGCGAGACCGAGGAGGTCGAGCGTCTCGACACCTTCCTGCGCGAGGCCGACCCCACTGCGTCCGAAGAGATCGAGTACCTCGTCGCGGCGGCGGCCCCGCCGACCTCCGCGATCGTCATCCTCGGCTCCGACTAGCCCTTCGACAGGCTCAGGGACCGGGGCCGACAGGCTCAGGGGCCGACGCCCTACAGGCCGAGCGACTCCAGGTAGGCCGCGGTGTCCTGCCAGCCGTGCACGGCCACCGACGGCACCCCGAGCGCGAGGACCGGGTAGTCGTTGCCGCCCTCGTCGAGACGGTCGCCGACGAAGACCATCTCCTCCAGGGGGATGCCGGTGTGCTCGGCGAGCCGTGTCATGCCGAACGCCTTGTCGACGCCCGCCATGGTGATGTCGACCGAGGTCGAGCCGCCGGAGCGGACCTCGAGGTCGGAGAGCAGCGCCTGCACGGCGGCGCGCAGCGACTCCTTCTTCGCGCCGTCGGGGTCCCAGGCGGTCTTCTCGGCGACCGGCGCGGCCTGCCCGAGGGCGGAGAAGGTGATCTGCGAGCCGCGGTCCTCGAGGATCGGGCCCCAGGTCTCGTCGGCCCAGAGGCCGAGTCGCTTGGCCTCGGTCTCGAGCGCGCCCATGGCGCGGGCCTTCTGATCGTCGGTGAGGTCGTGCTTGTAGACGGTGACCCACGCGGTGCCGTCGAAGCGGTCGTACCGGGTGCCGCAGGTGGGCATGAGGTGCAGTCGGCCGAGGGCCTCGGGCGACGCCGCTCCGAGCCGGTCGAGCACCTGGTTCTGGAACTGCACGATCTGGCCGCCCGAGATGATGCACACCGAGGTGCGTTCGAGGAGCGCGACGAACAGTTCGGCCATGCGAGGGTCGAGCGCGGACTTCGACGGGGCGAGGGTGTCGTCGAGGTCGAAGGCGACGAGGCGCGGTAGGGAGGTCATGGGTTCCGTTCGGTCGGTCGAGAGGACGGTCGTCGAGGGCGATCGGCAGGCAGGACGGCCGCCCGAGGCCTGAACATCCCCTCATGGTATCGAGCGCAGCCTGGGACTCGGTGCCCGTGACCCTCCTCCGGTACGATGGAGGGGTGCGTGCACGAGACGCCCGCCCGCAGAGGGTGGGCGTCCGGCCTGTCAGGGCGAGGTTCCCCAGCGGATCCGCCGGGCACACGAGAATCCGGAAGGGGCGGCATCCAGATGCCAGCAATCGTGATCGTCGGCGCCCAGTGGGGCGACGAAGGCAAGGGGAAGGCCACCGACCTGCTCGGTGACCGCATCGACTACGTCGTGAAGTTCAACGGCGGCAACAACGCGGGGCACACGGTCGTCATCGGTGACGAGAAGTACGCGCTCCACCTCTTGCCGTCCGGCATCCTGACGAGCGGCGTCGTCCCCGTCATCTCCAACGGTGTCGTCATCGACATCGAGGTGCTGTTCCACGAGCTCGAGGCACTTCAGGCCCGCGGCATCGACGTCTCGCGCCTCCTCGTGAGCGCCAACGCGCACGTCATCACCCAGTACCACCGCACCATCGACAAGGTGACGGAGCGCTTCCTCGGCAAGCGCCAGATCGGCACCACCGGCCGTGGCATCGGCCCGGCCTACGCCGACAAGATCAACCGCGTCGGTATCCGCATCCAGGACCTCTTCGACGAGAACATCCTGCGCCAGAAGGTCGAGGGCGCCCTCGACCAGAAGAACCACCTGCTGGTCAAGGTCTTCAACCGCCGCGCCATCACGGTCGACGAGATCGTGGCCGACCTCCTCGCCTACGCCGAGCGACTCCGCCCGATGGTGGCCGACACCGCGCTCGTGCTGAACGAGGCGCTCGACGATGGCAAGATCGTCCTCTTCGAGGGTGGCCAAGCCACGATGCTCGACGTCGACCACGGCACCTACCCCTTCGTCACCTCCTCCAACGCGACCTCGGGTGGTGCGGCCACCGGCTCCGGTGTCGCCCCGAACCGTCTCGACCGCGTCATCGGCATCGTCAAGGCCTACACGACCCGCGTCGGCGCCGGCCCGTTCCCGACCGAGCTGTTCGACGAGTCCGGCGACTACCTCCGCTCGAAGGGCTTCGAGTTCGGCACGACGACCGGCCGCCCGCGTCGCGTCGGCTGGTACGACGCCCCGATCGCCCGGTACGCGGCGCGCATCAACGGTGTCACCGACTTCGTCCTGACGAAGCTCGACATCCTCGACGACCTCGCCACCATCCCGGTGTGCGTCGCCTACGAGGTCGACGGCGTCCGGGTCGACGAGGTGCCGGTCTCGCAGACCGACTTCCACCACGCCGTCCCGATCTACGAGGAGTTCCCCGGCTGGCAGGAGGACATCACCGGTGTCCGCCGCTTCGAGGACCTGCCGAAGAACGCCCAGGACTACGTGCTGGCGCTCGAGGCGATGAGCGGTTCGCGCATCTCCGCGATCGGCGTGGGTCCCGGCCGCGACGCGATCGTCGTGCGTCACGACCTCGTCGACTGACCCGAGCAGCGAACGACGAGGGTCGAACGCGCCATGGTGGACGAATCCAGTCAGCCGTCCCTGCCCGGGCTGCCACCGGTCGAGGAGCTCACGAGCGGTGAGGTCAGGCCTCGCCCGGCGGTGCGTGCCCAGCGCGACGCCGGGGCGCTCGACCCACGGGTCCGGCGCGCCCTGGCGACCCTCGACGACGATCCCGACCTGTCGCTCGTCACCCTCGCGAACGCGCTCGGGATCACCCGCGCGACGCTCATCCGGATCGTGCGTGAGGCGATCGGCATGACCCCGAAGGAGTACGCGGCAGGCGTCCGCGCCCGCCGCATCTCCTGAGCGGGCGCCGGTGCGAGACGGCGCAGGTGGGAGACTGTGGGGGTGAGCGACGACAACCCCTACCTCCTGCTCGGTTCCTACACCTCGGAGGCCGACGGCACCGGTGCCGGCATCAGCCTGCTGCGCCAGGACGAGGCGGGCCCCCTCCGCCTCGTGCAGTCGTCGGAGGCGCAGTCGCCGTCCTTCCTCACCCTGCACCCGACGCTGCCGATCGTCTACGCGGCGAGCGAGTCGACCGGGGCCGTCGAGGCGTTCAAGCGCTCCGGAGAGTTCGGGCTCGCGCCGTTCGGCAAGCCCATCGAAGCCGGCGACTCGGTGTGCCACGTCGCGACGGTCCCCGGTGCCGACGTCCTCATCGCGAGTTGCTACGGCGATGGTCGGGTCGTCACGGTGCCGCTCGCGGAGAACGCGGCGTTCGCAGGCGACCCGCGTCTCGGCGAGGCGTCCGTCGACCCCTGGGCGTCGCCCACCGCGCTCGCGGCGGAGTCCGCGGACGCGGGTGAGGACGCGCTCACGCTCCTCGCGCTGGAGGCCGCTGTCGGCGAGGCGCTGCCGTCCCGACCGTCGCGCGCGCACGCCTCGGCGCTCCTCCCGGACGGCCGCATCGCGACCACCGATCTCGGCCACGACACGGTCCGCATCTGGCAGCTCCGTGGGTCGCGGTTGGTGCTCGACCACACCGTCGTGTTCCCACGCGGCACGGGTCCGCGACACCTCGTCGTCCACCCGAGCGGCCACCTCCACGTCATCACCGAGTACTCGGTCGAGGTCTTCACGCTCGGTGTCGACGGCACCGACGGGCACTGGCACATCCTCGCGGCGACCATCGCCACCTCGGAGGGCGTGTCCGAGGGGGACACGGGTGCTGAGATCAGTCTCGCCGCCTCGCGCGAGCAGCTGCACGTCGGCGTCCGCGGGAGCGACCGCATCGCCACGTTGCGCGTCACCGGCGACGGTTCGCGGGTCGAGGCCGTGGCCGACGTCGAGTGTGGCGGGACGATGCCGCGCCACCACCGGGAGTCGGGTCGCTTCCTGCACGTCGCGAACCAGCTGTCGAACTCCATCGCGAGCTTCCGGCTCGATGAGCGCACAGGGGTCCCGACGACGCTCCTCGGGACGCTCGACGCCGGTTCGCCGACCTGCCTCATCCTCGCCTGACCGCGAGACCGGTCCTCGCGCGACGCCCGCCACCGGATACGGTGGAACGGTGACCGCACGACGCCCTGAGCCCCGCCCCATCGACGGCCGGACCATCCGCCTCGAACCGCTGGACCGCGCGCACTATCCGGAGCTGTTCACGGCGATCGCGCACCCGGAGGTCTTCGCCGGCGGCTACGGCGGCGGGCCGGCGGGATTGCCGACGACGCAGGCCGAATTCGACGCCTTCGCCGACGGCTACTTCACGACCGGCGTGCGCAACACCTACGTCATCCGGCTCGTCGGCGGTGAGCACGACGGACTCCTCGTCGGCACGTCCACGCTCGGTGACTTCGACGAGCCGGGGGAGGCCGCCCACCTCGGCTGGACGGCCTACGACCCGCGCGTCTGGGGCACCGCCGTCAACGCCGAGACGAAGCTGCTGCTCCTCGGGCTCGCCTTCGACGCGGGCTTCGGCCGGGTGAAGATCCAGGCCGACGAGCGCAATGAACGCTCACGGACCGCGATCCTGCGCCTCGGGGCCACGTTCGAGGGGCTCATCCGCCGCGACAAGCAGCGGGCCGACGGCACGTGG
>NZ_JACYTW010000082.1:0-11329 GCF_014841395.1 Plantibacter sp. CFBP 13570
AGGAGCCGCAGGGTCCCGTTCCGTCCCCGCCGGCGGCACCACAGGCCGCCGCCGCTGAGCAACCGGCGTCCGCGACCCCGGACACCGCGCCGACCGAGGTCGCACGTTCGGCCGGGATCCTCAGCGCCGCCACCGATGAGCTCATCGCCGAACCGCACCGCACCTCCGGACCGCGCCCGATCACCCTCGGTGGCGACGCGCTCTTGGCGATCGCCTCACACGCGTTGTCCGAACCCACCGCCCAGGCGGCACTCCCGGTGCTCCTGAGCTCGGTCGCGGACGGCGACAGCACGGTGCTGGATCCCGTGGCGAACGATGCGACCGCCCAGCTGGCCGACTCCGGTGGCATCCTCGACCGCGTGCTCGGGTGTTCGACGACCGGCTGGCCTGGGGCGATCGAACGCTCGGACGCGGAGGTCACCACGCCGACGCTGCTGGAGGACGTCGCGGCCGCTGCCTGCTCCTCGTTCGCCGTGAGTGCGACGCCGCCGCCGGGAGCGATCGGGACGTCGGTCCTCGTGCTCGGCGCCCCGGAACAGGCCGCCGCCCTCGCCGTCCCCGTCGCCGATGGCACGGCGAACGCCCTCGTGGCGGTCTTCCCCGGGTCGGGAGCCGTCCCATCGGTCAGCAGTGCGTGCGCACGGGTCGCGATGCGTGCGTGGCTCAGCGATCCGGCGAGCTATCGGGCGGCACTCTGCGACACCGACGACGCGGCCGTCACCGTCGTCGATCGAGCCGATGTCGCGGCGAGCCCACGGTGGGCCCAGCAGACCTCGTCGGACGCCGGTGGCAGGTGGTTGCTGCTGGTGCTGCCCATCCTGTTCGGGCTCGTGGCCATCGGATGGTCCGTGGCGTGGGGCTACCGGCTGATCACCCAGGCGCTTCGGCGCCAGCCGGTCCAGGACGGTCTCCTGCTGGGGATCGCTCCGGTGTTCGGAGCGACGTGGGCGATCGGCGGAGCCGTCGTGCTCGTCCGTGCGGCTGCCTCGAGTCCGGCGATCGCGCTCGTCGGGGTGCCCGCCGCGTTGCCGTGGCTCTCCATCGCCCTCCTCGTGAGTTGCCTCGGGTTGGTGCCCGTCTGGCAGGGGGCCCACCGCGGATCGCGGCTGCGGATCGCCGCACTCTCGCTGCTGTGGGCGGCGACAGCCGGCTGGACCGCACTCTTCGTCCTCGCCTGGTGGTGAGCCGTGGATCGCCCACGCCCAGCGCGCGCTGATGAGCGGGAACGGGGACGGAGCCAGTAGCCTAGACACGGGCCGCCGGCCGAAGGAAGAGGGGCAGATGGATAAGCAGCGCGACTTCGTTCTCCGCACGATCGAGGAGCGGGGCGTCAAGTTCGTCCGGCTGTGGTTCACCGATGTCGTCGGGACGCTCAAGTCCGTCGCGATCGCCCCGGCCGAAGTGGAAGGCGCGTTCTCCGAGGGCCTCGGCTTCGACGGATCGGCGATCGAGGGGCTCAGCCGCTCCTACGAGTCGGACCTCCTGGCCCACCCCGATCCGACGACCTTCCAGATCCTGCCGTGGCGCGGCGAGATCGACCCGACGGCGCGCATGTTCTGCGACATCACGACGCCCGACGGCCAGCCCGCCGTCGCCGACCCGCGGAACGTCTTGAAGCGCACCCTGGCGAAGGCCGCCGACATGGGGTTCACGTTCTACACGCACCCCGAGATCGAGTTCTACCTGTTGAAGTCCTCGCAGTACGGCGTCGACGGACCGGAGCCGGTCGACTCCGCGGGCTACTTCGACAACGTCCCCGGTGGCACCGCGCACGACTTCCGTCGACGTTCCGTCCGGATGCTCGAAGACCTCGGGATCTCCGTCGAGTTCAGCCACCACGAGGCGGGACCCGGCCAGAACGAGATCGACCTGCGGTACGCCGACGCCCTGACGACGGCCGACAACATCATGACCTTCCGCACCGTCGTGAAGGAGGTGGCGATCGAGCAGGGCGTCTACGCGACGTTCATGCCGAAGCCGCTCGTCCACCAGCCCGGCAGTGGCATGCACACGCACATGTCGTTGTTCGAGGGTGACTCGAACGCCTTCTACGAGGCGGGTGCGCAGTACCAGCTCTCGAAGACGGGCCGGCAGTTCATCGCCGGACTCCTGACGCACGCTCCGGAGATCACCGCGGTGACGAACCAGTTCGTGAACTCCTACAAGCGACTCTGGGGTGGCGTCGGACCGAACAAGCTGTCCGAGGCCCCGAGCTTCGTCTGCTGGGGCCACAACAACCGCTCGGCCCTCGTGCGCGTGCCGCTGTACAAGCCCAACAAGGGCCAGAGCGCTCGGGTCGAGTACCGCGCCATCGACTCCGCCGCCAACCCGTACCTCGCCTTCTCGCTCATGCTCGCTGCTGGGCTGAAGGGCATCGAGGAGGGCTACGAGCTCCCGCCGGAGGCCGAGGACAACGTCTGGACCCTCTCCGACACCGAGCGTCGGGCGCTGGGATACAACGCACTGCCCGCCAGCCTCGATCGCGCCGTCAGCCTCATGGAGGGTTCCGAGCTCGTGGCGGAGACGCTCGGCGAGCAGGTGTTCAACTACGTCCTCCTGAACAAGCGACAGGAATGGCACGAGTACCGGGCTCAGGTGACCCCCTTCGAGTTGGCCAGCAACCTGGAGATGCTCTAGACGAGGGGACCGGTCGGTCGCATGGTCCGCGAGAACATCTCTCTGAGCACGCTCGCCCGTCTCGGGTTCACCGGTCTGGGTGAGGCGCGGGACCGGCTGGACGAGCTCGCCGAGCTCGTCCAGCTCGACCCGGCGTCGCTGTCGCCCTCCTTCGCCGTCGCGGCCGACCCCGACGCCGCGCTGGTCGGTGTGCTGATGGTCGGTCGGAAGTCACCCGACGAGCTCTCAGCGCTCCTGGCGGACCAGGCCTCGGCCGAGCGACTGTTCCGATTGTTCGGCGCCTCGCAGGGGTTCATCGACTTCTTCCTCCGCCACCCCGACCAGCTGTCGGTGTTCGAGTTGCCGGTCACCCGCGTCCCGACGCTGCAGGAGGCGCGCGACGAATTGCTCGCGAGCGTTGGTGCCGAGGACGGCTTCGCCGCGATCGTCGAGGAGCCGGCCTGGGACGCGATCCGCGTCGTCTACCGGCGACTGCTCGCCGAGGTCGCCCTCTTCGACCTCTGCGCCCCGGATCCGATCGTCGTGCTCGACCGGGTCGCCAGTGCTCTCTCCGACCTCGCTGCCGGTGCGTTGGAGGCCTCCATCGCCGTCGCACGCACGCAGACGAGCGGCCCGAGGGCTCCCGGCGTGTACCCGCGCGAAGAGGTCGCAGCCACCCGCTTCGCCATCATCGGCATGGGCAAGGCGGGCGCACGGGAGCTGAACTACGTCTCCGACGTCGACGTCATCTTCGTCGGAGAGGGTTCGGGCGACGGCGAGGACGGGCTCGACAACGGGCGTGCCGTCGAGATCGCCACCCGGCTCGCGGTCCTCACCATGCGCGGTCTCGGACAGGCTGGTCTCGAGCCGAGCCTGTGGGAGGTCGATCCGAACCTCCGCCCGGAGGGGAAGGCCGGCGCCCTCGTCCGCACGCTCGAGTCGCATCTCGTGTACTACGACCGCTGGGCGAAGAGCTGGGAGTTCCAGGCGCTCCTCAAGGCACGGGCTCTCGCCGGCGATCCCGAGCTCGGTGCCCGCTACATCGAGGCGGTGCAGCCGAAGGTGTGGGGGAGTGCGTCCCGAGAGGGCTTCGTCGAATCGGTCCAGCGCATGCGCGAACGGGTCACCGAACACATCCCGGCGGAGGACGTCCACTACCAACTCAAGCTCGGCCCGGGCGGGCTCCGCGACATCGAGTTCACGGTCCAACTGCTGCAGCTCGTCCACGGACAGCTCGACGACTCCGTGCATCAACGCGGCACCCTCGCCGCCCTCGACGGCCTCGCGACCGCCGGGTACATCGGTCGCGCCGAGGCGCAGGAGTTCGCGCACGACTACCGCCTGCTGCGCGTGCTCGAACACCGCCTGCAGCTGACGCGCCTGCAGCGCACGCACATGATGCCGCGCGACGAGCCGTCCCTCCGATCCCTGGCCCGATCGAGCACGCTCGCGACGACCGCACAGGCCCTCGTCACGCGATGGGAGGCCACGAAGCACGGTGTCCGGCAGCTGCACGAGCGGTTGTTCTACCGGCCGCTGCTCTCGGCGGTCGCGGCCTTGCCCGAGAGCGGTCTGAGTCTGACGAGCGGTCAGGCGGAGGCGCGACTCGCGGCGATCGGCTTCGTCGACCCGCGCGGCGCGCTCGCCCACATCGGGGCGCTCACCGCCGGCGTGTCGCGGCGCGCCAACATCCAGCGGCATCTGCTCCCCGTCATGCTCGGCTGGTTCGCGGACGGCGCCGATCCCGACTACGGATTGCTCGCCTTCCGTCGGCTCAGCGAGTCCCTCGGCGAGTCGCACTGGTTCCTGCGGATGCTCCGCGACTCCTCAGGCGCGGCCGAGCGGCTCACGCGGGTCCTCTCGGGGTCCCGGTTCATCGGCGAGCTCATGGACCGCATCCCCGAGTCGGCCGCTTGGCTCGCCGGAGACGAGGACCTCCTCCCGCGATCGTCGACCGCGCTCGGCGAGGAGATCGCCGCCATCCTCAGACGACACGACTCACCGGACACCGCAGCCGCCGCCATCCGCGCGGTGCGGCGACGCGAAGTCCTCCGGCTGGCGATGTCGTCGACCGTCGGCATGCTGGACGTGCAGGGCCTCGCCGCCGGACTGACGGACGTGTCGACGGCGACGCTCGCAGGGCTCCTCGGCGCCGTCAGACGCATCGGCGGCCTCGGCGCGGACATCGAGTTCGCCGTCATCGCCATGGGCCGCTACGGCGGCGCTGAGCTCGGACTCGGTTCGGACCTCGACGTCCTCTACGTGTTCCGGCCGAAGGAAGGGGTCGACACCCAGAATGCACAGCGCCAGGCCGGAGCGATCGCCGCAGAACTCAAGCGTCTGAGCGAGGACGCCCGGCTCCCGCTCGACCTCGACCTCGACCTCCGTCCCGAGGGGAAGAACGGTCCGCTCGTGCGCTCCCTCGACTCCTACCGCAACTACTACGCGCGCTGGTCCCTCACCTGGGAGGCGCAGGCGCTGCTCCGCGCCGCCGGAGTCGTCGGCGACACCGAGCTCATCGAGGCGTTCACCGAGGTGGCGGACACGGTCCGCTACCCCGCCGCGATCAGCGAGCAGTCCGTCCGCGAGGTCAAACGGATCAAGGCACGCGTCGAGAACGAGCGGCTGCCGCAGGGCGCCGACCCGACGAGACATCTGAAGCTCGGGCGCGGCTCGCTCAGCGACGTCGAGTGGTTCGTGCAGCTCCTCCAGCTCGAGCACGGCGCGGCGGTACCGTCGTTGCGCACCACCTCGACGCTCCGAGCGCTCGACGCGGCGGTGGAGGCGGATCTCGTCGATCGGGAGTCCGCCGAACGACTCCGTGAGGCCTGGATCCTCGCGTCGCGGATCCGCTCGGCCATGACGCTGTGGTTGAACAAGACGCAAGACGTGCTGCCGAGCGATCGACAACAGCTCGAAGGCGTGGCGCGACTCCTGGAGTACCCGACCGGATCGGCGAGTCTCCTGGAACAGGACTACCTCGCGGCCACCCGGCGCGCCCGGACGGTCTTCGAGCACGGCTTCTACGGCATCTGAGCCGATCGCCTCGACGACACGGAACCGCCCGCCATCCGAGAGGATGACGGGCGGTTCGCGGTACAGCAGGTGTCGTCAGACGCCGTAGTACAGCTCGAACTCGAACGGGTGCGGGCGCTGGGCCAGCGGCTTGATCTCGTTCTCGCGCTTGTACTGGATCCAGGTCTCGATGAGCTCCGGCGTGAAGACGTTGCCGGCGAGGAGGAACTCGTGGTCCGCCTCGAGCGCCTCGAGGGCAGCGCCGAGCGATGCGGGCACCTGCGGGATGTTCTTGGCCTCCTCGGGGGGAAGCTCGTAGAGGTCCTTGTCGACGGGCTCGTGCGGCTCGATGCGGTTCTTGATGCCGTCGAGGCCGGCCATCAGCTGAGCGGCGAACGCGAGGTACGGGTTGCCGGAGGCGTCGGGCGCGCGGAACTCGATGCGCTTGGCCTTCGGGTTCGTGCCCGTGATCGGGATACGGATCGACGCCGAGCGGTTACCGGCCGAGTAGACCAGGTTGACGGGGGCCTCGAAGCCGGGGACCAGGCGGTGGTAGGAGTTCACCGTCGGGTTCGTGAACGCCAGGACGGCCGGGGCGTGCTTCAGCAGGCCACCGATGTACCAGCGGGCGAGGTCGGACAGGCCGCCGTAGCCGTTCTCGTCGTAGAAGAGCGGCTTGCCGTCGCTCCACAGCGACTGGTGCGTGTGCATGCCCGAGCCGTTGTCGCCGAAGAGCGGCTTCGGCATGAACGTCGCGGTCTTGCCCCACAGCTCAGCCGTGTTCTTCACGATGTACTTGAACTTGAGGATGTCGTCCGCCGCGGCGACCATGGTGTCGAAGCGGTAGTTGATCTCGGCCTGGCCGCCGGTGCCCACCTCGTGGTGCGCGCGCTCGAGGATGAGGCCGGCGTCGATCAGCTTGAGGCTGATGTCGTCGCGGAGGTCGGCCTGCTTGTCGACGGGGCTGACGGGGAAGTAGCCACCCTTGTAGGGCGTCTTGTTGCCGAGGTTGCCGCCCTCTTCTGCGCGGCCGGTGTTCCAGGCTCCCTCTTCGGAGTCCACCGAGTAGAAGCTCGAGTGCTGGTTCACCTCGTATCGGACGTCGTCGAAGATGTAGAACTCGGCCTCGGGCGCGAAGAACGCGGTGTCGGCGATGCCGGTCGAGGCGAGGTACTTCTCAGCCTTCTTGGCGACCTGACGCGGGTCCTTGGAGTAGATCTCGCCGTTGCGGGGGTTGTAGATGTCGAACACCATGATGAGCGTGCGCTCGGCACGGAAGGCGTCGATGTAAGCGGTGGAGACATCCGGGATGAGCTGCATGTCCGACTCGTGGATGTTGGCGAAGCCACGGATGGACGAACCATCGAAGAGCTGGCCGACGGTGAAGAACTCCTCGTCGACGGTGCTGGCCGGGATGTTGAAGTGCTGCTGCACGCCGGGAAGGTCCGTGAAGCGGATGTCGAGGAACTTGACATCGGTGTCCTTGATGAACTTGAGCACTTCGGAAGAATCACTGAACATGTGAATGGCTCCAAATGGGGTTGGTACAGGGAGGCTGCACAGCGCAGCCATCTGTGAGACTACGGGGAGGGGGTTACCCCGCCATGACACCCATGTTTCGTGGATGTTACGAGAATCCCCGCCCGAATAGAATGGCACAGTGCCCCACACCCCGCAGAATCCACGGACCTTCGGAGAGCTTCCTCCCAGCGCCTTCCCCGGTGAACGCCTGGGACTCCCGGAGAGCGGCGTCAGGTCGGTCGCGCGGGTCGGTCGGCGGATCACCGCCCTCGTCATCGACTGGGCCCTGGCGGTCGTCCTCTCCGTCGCGTTCTTCGCCTACGACGCCACCGCGACGCTCGTGATCTTCGCCATCATGCAGTTCGTGTTCATCCCGACCATCGGCGGCAGTCTCGGCCATCGCCTCTGCGGGATGCGTCTCATGCCGTTGACCGGCGGGTGGGTCGGACTCTGGCGGCCGGCCGTCCGGACGGTGCTCCTCTGCGTGCTCATCCCGGCGCTCGTCTGGGATTCGGACCAGCGCGGCTTCCACGACAAGGTCGCCGGCACGGTGCTCCTGCGGGTGCGCTGAACGCAGCCGGAAACGCGAACGGCCGCCCTCCGTCAGGAGGGCGGCCGTCGTTTCCGTACCGCGAGGTGTTCCGAGCGGTGTCGGTGGGTCAGCGCGCGCGCTGCGGGCGGACCCGCATCGGGTCGACGCCCTTCGGGATGGGGAGCTGCGTCCCGAACGAGGACAGACGGTTGCTGACCGCGAGCACCTCGGGGTTGGTCAAGGACTTCTTGACCTTCCGGAGGGCGCCGGAGAGCTGACGGAGCTGCACCGAGTCGGCGTCCGGGCCGACGTGGAAGACCGTGATCGGCACGTTCGGGAGGATGCGGGTGACCTTGCGCTTCTCGTCCTCGAGCAGGCGTGAGGTCCGCGATCGGGGTCCTTCGGCGATCAGTGCGACGCCACCACGGCCCACGGCCCGGTAGATCGCGTCCTGGGTCTTCGGGTTCACGGCGACGGGCATCTCGCTGGTCTGCCACGAGCGCGGGGCAGCGCGGAGCACCTGGCCCACCGCGCCCGGCCGACCCTCGATCTGCGTGTAGACGACCTTGTCCGCGCGCCGGGTGAGGATGAACAGAGCCGCGAGGATGCCGGCGAGCACGCCCGCGATGATCCACATGACGAGCGCGAAGATGTTGCCCGCCGAGAACAGCAGCGCGACCGCGACACCGATGAGCACCGGCAGGATGAAGCCGCCGAGCATCAACCACTGCGCCGCCTTGTCGTGGCGACGGGTGAGCTGGAACACCTGCCAGAGCTGCTTGATCCGCCCTGGTTCCTTCTGCGCCGCCGGGGGCGCGTCCTTCTGAGCCATGCTCCCAGGATAGCCGGTGACGGAGGGTCCTGATGCTGCGTTCTGCTCCACAGGCCGGCAGCGCGGGGAGCTTGTCCACAGCCGCGTGCGCCGACGCCGTCGGACGGGGCTCCGCGTCGGAGGATCGAGCTATGGAAACACTGCCAGACCCGTCGGCCACCACAACCCGAGTTGCCGGCCGTCGTCTCGTCCGGCGCTTGGGCGAGGGCCGGGAGTGGACGGCCTACTCGACGGTGCTCGCCCACGCCGGATCCGCGCACGGAGGGCGTACCGACCAGGCCGCCCCGGCGGGCGACGCCGTGCTGCTCCGAGCGAGGGCGGACGCCGCCGAACGCAACCTCTGGCGTCGCGCGGCCATCCTGTCCCGACTCGACCACCCGCACATCGTGAGACTCGTCGACGTCGCCGAGGATCCGAACGGCCTCCCGTGTCTGCTGGTCGAGCGGCTCGCCGGTGGCACGTTGGGAGAACTGTTGCGCCGCCGGGAGTCGATCGCTCCCGGTGAGGCCGTCACGATCCTGGCACCATTGGTCGACGCCATCCGCGCAGCGCACCTCTCCGGGATCAGCCACGGGTCGATCAACGCTTCGGCCGTGCGCTTCGCCGACGACGGCCGACCGGTCCTCTCCGGCTGGTCGGCCGCAGCTCCCGTGGACCACCAGACCATCGATGGTGGGCTCGGCCGCACCGCTCCGGCGTTCGCTGCCGATTGGACGGCGTTCGCGGGGCTCATGGACGGTGTCCTGCAGGCGACCGACCCCGACGAGACCCCCTCGACCGTGGCCTGGGCCGACGTCGTGCCTGAACTCGCCGACCACGAGATCGCCAATCGACTGCAACAGCGGATCCACGCCCTGGCACGACCGCTCCCGGTCCTGCTCGACCGCGTCGACCCGCCGTCCGCATCACCTGCCGATGCCATCCGTGCTTCCGCCGATCGCGCGCAGCGGACCGCTCCGCTCCCGCCGACCCGACGAGCCGCGGTCGAATCGAGGCGTCGGTCACGACATCCCGCGTCGTCGCTGCGTCGTCGTCTGGCCTGGCGACCCGGTCGAGGCACACGGGTAGCGGCCGCCGGCCGCTCGACGCCGTCCGTCGACTCCAGCCCGAGACGTCGTCGACTCGTGATCGGAGCGGCGGGCGCGGCAGCGGCACTGGTGTCGGCTGCGATGGTGTTCCTGCCGTCCGAAGACCCGAGCACCGCGATCGCGCCGACGCCGGCCGGTTCGGTCGGCCCGGCGTCCGCGGCGGTCACGACGATCGCGCCACCGGTGGAGACACCGACGTCAGCGGCGGACGAAGCCGGCGCCGTCGACGTGGTCACCGGTGACGATCCGGCGGCCGCGGCCCGCGAGCTCGTCCGTCGACGGGATCAGTGCCGCACGACGGGGGAGGAGGGGTGCGTCTGGGACTCCGTCGAACGCGGGTCCCCGTTCGAGGACGACGAGCACCTCGGTGTCGGGATCGGATCGATCGATGCGGCGAGTCTGGACCTCGTCGACCGTCAGGGCGACGCGGCGGTCCTCCGCGGCACGGCCGAGCCGTCCGAGACGGACGAGGCCGCCGCAGGACGACGACAGCCCGTCACGCTCCTCGTGGTGAGGGGCGAGACGGGCTGGCGTCTGCGGGAGGTGTTCACCGCCGGATGAGGCGATGCACACAGCGCGATCGGTTCGGGATCAGATCCCGAGCGAGTCGCGGAAGTCGCCTGCTTCGAGGCGGTTCTTCACCTGGACGAGGAAGCGTGCAGCGTCCGCGCCGTCGATGATGCGGTGGTCGTAGCTCAGCGCGAGGTAGACCGTCGAACGGATTGCGATCGCGTCTGCACCGTCGACCGTGACGACGACCGGCTTCTTCGTGACGATACCCGTACCCAGGATCGCCGACTGCGGCAGGAACACGATCGGGGTGTCGAACAGGGCGCCGCGCGAACCGGTGTTGGTCAGCGTGAACGTGCCGCCCGACAGCTCGTCCGGCTGCAGCTTGTTGTCGCGAGTGCGCTGCGCGAGATCGGCGATCTCGGCGCCGAGCTCGGCGATCGACTTGGAGCCCGAGTTGCGGATGACCGGCGTCAGCAGGCCACGCTCGGTGTCCACGGCGATCGCGAGGTTCTCCGTCTCCGGGTACACGATCTGGTCGCCATCGACGGTGGCGTTGATGATCGGGTACGTCTGGAGCGCCTCGCTGGCGGCAAGGGCGAAGAACGGCAGGAACGACAGCTTGTTGCCGGTCTTGGCGAGGAACTCGTCCTTGACGGCCGTGCGGAGTGCCGCGACCTTCGTGACGTCGACCTCGACGACGCTCGTCAGCTGGGCGGTGCCCTGCATCGAAGCGACCGCGCGCTCAGCGACGACCTTGCGCAGACGCGACATGGCCTTGCTCGTGCCACGCAGCTCGGAGACCTGGACGGTCGGAGCAGCGGGCGACTCCGTGGCGCCACCGGCGCTCTGAGCCTGCAGGACGTCTTCCTTGCGGATACGTCCGCCGACACCGGTGCCGGTGACCGTGCTGAGGTCGACGCCGTGCTGGTTGGCGAGACGACGCACCAGCGGCGTGACGTAACCGGAGTTGACGACCCCGCCGGCGGCAGGCGTTGAAGCGGCGGCCGGAGCAGCAGCAGGTGCAGCGGCAGGTGCCGGAGCAGCAGCAGGCGCAGCGGCGGGAGCCGGAGCAGCAGCGGGAGCCGGAGCAGCAGCAGGAGCCGGAGCAGCAGCAGCAGGTGCCGGTGCAGCGGCAGGTGCCGGTGCAGCAGCAGGCGCAGCGGCGGGAGCCGGAGCAGCAGCGGGAGCCGGCGCGGCAGCAGGTGCCGGCTC
>NZ_JACYTW010000083.1:0-11272 GCF_014841395.1 Plantibacter sp. CFBP 13570
CGCCGTCGCCCAGCGGTCCTGGGCGGCCGTCAGCCCCGCCGACCGCGCCCAGGCGCTCCGCCGCTTCGCCGCATCGGTCGACGCCGACCGCGAGCACCTCGCGAGCCTCGAGGTCGTCAATTCGGGCCACCCCATCACCCAGGCGCGGTGGGAGGCCGGTCACGTCCGCGACGTGCTCGAGTACTACTCGGCGTCACCCGAACGGCTCTTCGGTCAGCAGATCCCCGTCGCGGGCGGCATCGACCTCACCTTCCACGAACCGCTCGGCGTCGTCGGCATCATCACCCCGTGGAACTTCCCGATGACGATCGCCGCCTGGGGCTTCGCGCCGGCGCTCGCGGCGGGGAACGCCGTGGTCCTGAAGCCCGCGGAGTGGACGCCACTGACGAGCATCCGCCTCGGGGAACTCGCCCTCGAATCCGGCCTGCCCGAGGGACTGTTCCAGGTGTTGCCGGGCCGCGGATCGGTCGTCGGCGAGCGCTTCGTCACGAACGAGACCGTCCGGAAGGTCGTCTTCACCGGATCGACCGCCGTCGGCAAGCGCATCATGGCCGGCGCGGCGGAGCAGGTGAAGCGGGTCACCCTCGAACTCGGCGGCAAGAGCGCCAACATCGTGTTCGCAGACGCCGACCTCGAACGCGCGGCCGCCGCCGCCCCCTACGGCGTCTTCGAGAACGCGGGCCAGGACTGCTGCGCCCGGAGCCGGATCCTCGTCCAACGGAGCGTCTACGAGCGGTTCATGGAGCTGTTGGAGCCGGCCGTGCAGGGTGTAGTCGTCGGCGATCCGAACGACGAGGCCACCGAGATGGGGCCGCTCGTCTCCGCTCCGCATCTGGCCGCCGTGCGCTCGTACGTGCCCGAGGGCGCGCCGGTCGCCTTCACCGGGAGCGCTCCGGACGGCCCGGGGTACTGGTTCGCGCCGACCGTGCTGACGCCCGGCCGCGACGACCGCACCGTCCGGGAGGAGATCTTCGGTCCCGTCGTCGCCGTCCTGCCCTTCGAGGACGAGGCCGACGCCCTCACCCTCGCGAACGACACGGAGTACGGCCTCTCCGGCTCGATCTGGACCCGCGACGTCGGTCGCGCGATGCGGGCCGCTCGAGCAGTGGAGTCGGGCAACCTGTCGGTCAACTCCCATTCCTCCGTCCGCTACTCCACCCCCTTCGGCGGGTTCAAGCAGTCGGGTCTCGGGCGCGAGCTCGGTCCCGACGCCCCGCTCGCCTTCACCGAGACGAAGAACGTCTTCCTCGCCGTCGACCCCGGTCCTTGAGCCCCGTCCGGTCCCTGAGCCTGTCGAAGGGCCACCCCGGTACCCGAGCACCACCCCGGTCCGTGAGCACCACCCCGGTCCCTGAGCAACACCCCGGTCCCTGAGCACCACCCCGGTCCCTGAGCACCACCCCGGTCCCTGAGCTTGTCGAAGGGCGGGGCAGAGAGAAAGAGCACCACATGACCATCACCCCCATCGACCTCACCCAGCGACTCGCCGGGAAGGTCGCCGTGATCACCGGCGGCGCGAGCGGCATCGGCCTCGCCACCGCGAAGCGCTTCGCCGCGGAGGGCGCGACCGTCGTCATCGGCGATCTCGACCCCACGACCGGCCAGGCGGCGGCCGAGCTCGTCGGTGGGCTCTTCGTCCAGGTCGACGTGACCGACCAGGCGCAGGTCGACCACCTGTTCGACACGGCGGCCGAGACCTACGGCTCGGTCGACATCGCCTTCAACAACGCCGGCATCTCCCCACCCGACGACGACTCGATCGAGACGACCGAGCTCCCGGCCTGGGAGCGCGTGCAGGACGTGAACCTCAAGTCGGTCTACCTGTGCTCGCGCGCCGCCATCCGCCACATGGTGCGGCAGGGGAAGGGCTCGATCATCAACACGGCGTCGTTCGTCGCCGTCCTCGGTTCGGCCACCTCGCAGATCTCGTACACGGCGTCCAAGGGCGGGGTGCTCGCGATGAGCCGCGAGCTCGGCGTGCAGTTCGCGCGGCAGGGCATCCGTGTCAACGCCCTGTGCCCGGGTCCCGTCAACACCGCGCTGCTGCAGGAGCTCTTCGCGAAGGACCCGGTGCGCGCGCAGCGGCGACTCGTGCACATCCCCCTCGGTCGGTTCGCGGAGCCCGAGGAGTTGGCCGCCTCCGTCGCCTTCCTCGCGAGCGACGACTCGTCCTTCATCACCGGGTCGACGTTCCTCGTCGACGGCGGCATCTCCTCCGCCTACGTGACACCGGAATGAGCTGACGACATGCCCGGGCGGGGGACGCGACCCCGGGGAAATAGACTGATCCGATGAGCGAGACGCGGAAGGGCGACGAGGCGACCGAGGTGCTCAGCGCCGAGCTCCTCCTGCGTCCGGGCCGCGCCGGGAACGCCTTCGAGGAGACCGTCCAGCGGCTCCTGCAGTCAATCCGCCTCGGGCTCATCGAGCCGGGCGGCCGTCTACCGGCCGAGCGCGAACTCGCGACGATGCAGGGGGTCAGCCGCGACACCGTGCGGGATGCGATCGCCGCGCTCACCGAGGCCGGTTACCTGACCTCGCGGCGCGGGCGCTACGGCGGGACGTTCGTCATGGACGAGCTGCCCGACGACGAAGCGATCAACGCGGCCGACTCCCCCGAGGTCGGCAGGGTCACGATCTCGGCGGCGGAGATCGAGGACACGCTCACGCTCCGCAGCATCCTCGAGGTCGGTGCGGCGCGCGAAGCGGCGCAGTGCAAGCTGTCCGGCGCCGACCGCGAACGACTCTGGCAGGCACTCGGAGACTGCCGGGACGCGGCGCCCGCCGACTACCGCCGCCACGACTCCCGCCTCCACCTGCTCATCGCCGAGCTCGTGGGTGCCCCCAGCCTGCTGCCGCTCGTCGCCGAGTCGCGCATGCGGGTCAACGAACTCCTCAACGGCATCCCGCTGCTGGCGGTCAACATCGCGCACTCCGACGAGCAGCACGAGCGCATCGTCAAGGCGATCCTGCGCGGTCACCCCGAGGAGGCGGCGCAGGCGATGGCCGAGCACGTCGCCGGCTCCGAGGCGCTCCTCCGCGGCTTCCTCGCCTGAGCGCCTGTCGCGGCGCGGACATGGAACGACCTCCCGGCGACGAGTCGCGAGGAGGTCGGATGCGCCGGTCGGGCCGGCGGGTGCGAGGTCCTAGAAGGACTTCGGGTAGGTGCGGGCCGGGATGGCACGGTAGCCGTCGCGCTTGACGACGACGACCGATCCGACGGCTGCACTCGCAGCGAGGAGGGCGATGATGCCGAGATAGATGGTCACGGTTCTATGAAACGCCTGTTGGGCGTGAAGGACAAGCGAACAATACTGACGTCACTCGGTAGCATCGCTACATGGACGTCCGCCGACTCGACCTGCTTCGCGAACTCGCCGAGCGCGGCACCGTGCACGCCGTCGCGGAGGCCACGCACCGCACCCCGTCCGCGGTCTCCCAACAACTCAAGGTCCTCGAGCGCGAGGCCGGTCTGCCGCTCACCGAACGACGTGGCCGCGGCCTCGTCCTCACCGACGCCGGCCGGGCACTCGCGGCCAGCGCCACGGACGTCGCCGTCGCGATCGAGCGGGCGACGAGTGTGTGGGACGAGTACCGCAACCGTCCGATCGGCACCGTCACGGTCGCGACCTTCCCCACCTTCGGGCAGATGGTCGTCCCCGCCGTGCTCCGCACGCTCGAAGCGGTACCCGGCCTGCGGGTCGTCGTGAGCGACCGAGACCCCGACCTCGAGGACTTCCCCGATCTGGCGGCCGACTTCGACATCGTCATCGCGCAGGCGATCAGCGGCGAGCGCAACTGGGTCCGTCGCGGTCTCCGCATCACGCAGCTGCTCTCCGAGCCGCTCGACGTCGTGCTGCCGGTCGGGCATCGCCTCAGCGGACAGGCCGTCCTGACCCCGGCGGACCTCGCGGACGAGTCCTGGATCGGCGTGCCGGTCGGCTATCCGCTCGACCGCCTGCTCCGCAGCATCGAGGCAGAATCGGGCGGCGAGCTCCGAGTGGCGCAGCGGGTGAGCGACAACCGCATCGCGGAGGCGATGGTCGCGGCCGGCCTCGGTATCGGCCTCCTCCCGCGATACACGGCCAGCGGTCCGGAGCGCGGCATCGTCCTCCGTCCGCTCGCGGGGCTCGACGCGACCCGTCGGATCGTCGCACTGTCGCGTCCCGACCGCGCCGAACGCCTGGCGGTGCGGACCGTCCTCGACGCGATCCGCGTGGAGGCGCAGTCGGTCGCCGCTTCGCACACCGCGCCGGAGCCCGAGGAACTCACCACGCCCCGCTGGGTGTGAGCGGGGCCGTTCTCAGGAGTCCGTCGGTGCGCCGGTAGCGGCGACCGCGGACACACCGCAAGAGTCCTGAGAACGGTCCCGGCGCGACGGTCAGCCCTCGGCCCGACCGGCGCCGCTGCGCTCCCGGCGATACCGTTTCACGCCCTTCCAGACCGCGACGCCGACGGCGATCACGACGCCCGCGATGACCACCTTCTGCAGGATGCCCGCGTACTCCTCGACGATGTGCCACTGCTCGCCGAGGAAGAACCCGGCGAGCACGAAGATGGTGTTCCAGATGGCACTGCCCGCGAAGGTGAGCAGCGTGAACCGCAGGACCGGCATCCGTTCGACACCGGCGGGGACGGAGATGAGGCTCCGGAAGATCGGCAGCATCCGACCGAAGAACACCGCCTTCGAGCCGTGCTTCTGGAACCAGGCCTCCACGCGGTCGACGTCCTCGACGTGGACGAGCGGGACCCGCTCGGCGAGGCGGCGCATGCGGTCACGTCCGAGGACGGCGCCGATCGCGTAGAGGGCCAGCGCGCCGATCACGGAACCGGCCGTCGTCCAGATGAGGACCTCGACGAGACCGAGCTTGCCCTGACTGGCGGCGAATCCGGCGAGCGGCAGGATGATCTCACTCGGCAGCGGCGGGAAGAGGTTCTCGAGGGCGATGGCGAGCCCGGCTCCCGGACCACCCAACGTCTCCATGAGGTCGACCGCCCAGTCGGCGACCCCTCCGAGGGCACTGTCCCCTCCGGTCGAGGCGGCGGACAGGCTGAACGTGGCGGCGGTGGACGTCGTCATGCCCTCGACGCTACGCGACACCCGCTCGCCATCCCTGGGAACCTCCGCTCAATCCCCCACCCGTCGGTTCCACCGAACCGGCCGTTTCTCAGGACCTCTCCGGCGTGGCGAGCCTTCCCCGGGGCGACACGCCGGAGGTCTCCTGAGAAAGGAAACCGATAGCGTTGGGGCATGCGCATCGCCACCTGGAACGTCAACTCGATCCGTACCCGCGTCGGCCGCGTGGTCGACTGGCTCGTCCGTGAGGACGTCGACGTCCTCGCCATGCAGGAGCTCAAGTGCAAGCCCGAGCAGTTCCCGATGGAGGCCTTCACGAAGGCCGGCTACCAGGTGGAGCTCCACGGGCTCAGCCAGTGGAACGGCGTCGGCATCGCCAGCCGCCTCCCGATGGAGGACGTGCAGATCGGCTTCCCCGACATGCCCGGCTTCGGCAAGCCGCCGGCGAGCCTCGCGCTCGACGGTCCCGGCTTCGACGCCGACGGCCTGCCGCTCGAAGCGCGAGCCATCGGCGCGACGGTCGACGGCGTCCGCCTCTGGAGCCTGTACGTCCCGAACGGCCGCGCGGTCGGCGACCCGCACTACGACTACAAGCTCCGCTGGCTCGCCGCGCTCGAAGCCGACACCCGCTCCTGGCTCGCCGAGAACCCCGAGCTGCCGCTCGCACTCATGGGCGACTGGAACGTCGCGCCGCTCGACTCCGACGTCGGCGACCCGAGCTTCGGCCCGGGCTCGACCCACATCTCGGCACCGGAGCGCGCCGCCCTCGCAGCCTTCGTCGACGCGGGACTCCAGGACACCGTCCGACCGTTCGTCCCCGAGGGCTACACCTTCTGGGACTACAAGCAGCTCCGGTTCCCCCGCAACGAGGGCCTCCGGATCGACTTCATCTACGGCTCACAGGCGTTCGCGGACCACGTCGTCGAGGCGTCGATCCACCGCAACGAGCGCAAGGGCGACAGTCCGAGCGACCACGTTCCCGTCGTCGTCGACCTCGACTTCACCCTCTCCGAGGAAGAGGACGACGACTCGCCGATGATCTTCGGCTGAGCCGGCGCCCCCTCACTCGAGTCCGGTCAGGCGTTCCGACGCCGGCGGGCGAGCAGGAGCGCGAGGGTTCCGAGTGCCACCACGCCACCGCCGAGGACCGCGGGAGCGAGCGACGAGACGCCCGTGTCGGGCAGCCTGGCCGCAGCACCGGCCACCGGTTCGGCCACGACGACGCCGTCGGCGCCGACGGTCACCTGACGCTGCAGGCTGTTCACGCCGGTCGCCGCGTCCCAGGTGCCGACGTTCGCCGTCTGGACGGCGTAGAGCGGGTTCGCCGCGACCGACTCGTGCGTGGCCGGCAGCGACAGCGCCGTGTCGTAGCGACCGGCCGGGACGTCGGCGAGTGACGCCTGAAGTGTGACGGTCTCCCCCGCACCCCAGGTGCGGGCGTCCGAACCGAACGGGACGCGCACCGTGCGCTCGGCGTTCGACAGCACGAGGTACGCGAGCCGGCTGTTGTACGGAGCCGCCCAACCGTCGTTCCGGACCGTGAGCGAGAGCGTGTCGTCCACGACCGAGCTCTCCGTCATCACGAAGCGGTAGCCGAGTCGCTTCGCGGTGGTGTCGAGGTTCTCCCGGCCCCAGGACTGCAGGACGTCCTGGAGGTAGTCCCAGTTCAGGTAGCTGAAGTTGTATCGCTCCATCTCGGCCGAGGCGGTCGCCCACTCCGACCGCGGCGGGTTCACGTTGCAGGTCTCGCCGCCGACCGGCACCCAGTCGCTCTCCTGCGCGAGGTAGTCCTGATCGAGGGAGATCGGGTCGGACAGGTAGGTGCCCCAGTCGTCGGGTGCCGCGAGGAAGCAGTCGTTGTGGTGCCCGATGCGCGAGATGGCGCTGCCGTCGAACGCCTGCGCCTCGGTGATGGCCCCAGCGGTTCCGGACGGCACCCCGAGGATGTTCTGCTTCATGTTCATGGTCCGCACCTGGATGGAGCGGTCAGCTGGAACCGCCTCGAGGAGCGCCTCGACGACTGCGCGACGCTTCGCCCAGTCCTCGTCCGTGAGGACACCGGGGTTCGCCGGGTCCGCGGCGAAGTGGTCCGTGTAGTAGCCCTCACCCCAGAGGCCGACGAAGCCGGCCTGCACGACCGAGATGACGTCGGCGTTGTCCTGGAAGATCGGCGTGAGCTGCTCGATGTGGTTGAGCACGATGTCGAGCGGTGCGTCGCCGTAGGGCGGTGTATAGGGCCAGTCACCGCCCGCCAGGTACGCGAAGCGGGGGATGATCGAGATGCCGGCGGTGCGAGCCGCGTCGAAGTCCGCCTGGACGAGCGCGAGCCAGGCCGGGTCGAGGGTCGGCTCGGCCACGAATCGTTCCATGTAGAAGACGCGGACGAGTTCGGTGATGCCCTCCTCGCGGTAGGCCGCCAGGGTGGCGACGTCGAGCGGCGTGTACCCCGGCCCGCCCTCGGTCCCCTCGGGGTAGTAGTGCGTGTTGTTCGTGTGGTCGAAGCCGCGCTCGGGATTTGCGATGATCGCATCGCTCGGCTCGTAGGCGACCGTGTCGGCCGGGGTCGGGGCAGGTGCTTGCGCCGCAGCGCTCAGCGGTGTGGCGACGACGATGCCGCACGCGGCGAGCACGGCGACGAGACGGAGACGACGGTTCACGGGAACTCCAGCGGGGTCCGGTGGTGCACGGAAGAGGTTGCCCACATCCTGCTGAACCGACACCCGAGGTGCAAGAGAATGCTCGAAACCGACCCGAAGTGATCACTATCGCTTAGCGATTCCCCGTGAACCGCCGACCCGCCGGTACCCGCGCTCCCGCTAGGACCGCGGTGCGCCCCCGCGCTTCCGCTTGTTCGCATCGATGGCGGGACGCTCCGCGACCACCGGCCAGGTGCCCGTGTGCCCCTCGCGTGCGGCCGCAGCGGCGAGGATCCGCGGCTTGGCGGCGAACCATCCGACGATGAGCAGCGGGATGAGCACGACGAGGGAGGCGAGCACCCAGCGGCCGGTCTCCGAGAACCCCATCGTCACGAGGACGAACGCGAGGAACGCCAACGTGAGGTACGACGTGAACGGCGCCCCGAAGAGGCGGAACGACGGCCGCTCGACCTTGCCCTGCTTCGCCCAGCGCTGCAGCTGGATCTGGCAGAGGATGATCGTCGCCCACCCGCCGATGATGCCGATCGCCGAGATCTCGAGCACGATTTCGAACGCCTTCGACGGCACGAGCGCGTTGAGGCCGACACCCAGCAGGGTGAGTGCCGCCGTGAGCAGGATGCCACCGAACGGGACGCCGTTCTTGCTCATCTTGCCGGTGAACGCGGGGGCCGAACCGTTGACGGCCATCGACCGGAGGATGCGGCCGGTCGAGTAAAGCCCCGCGTTGAGGCTCGACAACGCCGCGGTCAGGACCACGAAGTTCATGACCGACGCCGAGATCGCCCCGGCCTGCTCCGACCCGATGTGCGAGAAGAAGGTGACGAACGGGCTCTCGCCGGCCTCGTAGGCCGTGTACGGGAGCAGGAGCGAGAGGAGCAGCACCGAGCCGACGTAGAAGATCGCGATGCGGAAGATGACCGTGTTGACGGCCTTCGGCATGATCTTCTTCGGCTCGGCCGTCTCACCTGCGGCGGTCCCGACGAGTTCGATCGCCGCGTAGGCGAACACCACACCGGAGATCGCGATCATCGGGGCGAACGCCCCGACGGGGAACAGCCCGCCGTTGTCGCCGATGACCGAGAACCCGACCGCACCGATGTCGGTCCGGCCACCGAAGATGATGAAGCAGACGCCGACGATGAGGAAGATCACGAGCGCCGACACCTTGATGAGCGCGAACCAGAACTCCATCTCGCCGAACAGCTTGACGGAGACGAGGTTGAGCGCCAGCACCACCACCAGAGCGGCGAGCGCGAAGACCCACTGCGGGAAGTCCTCGAGCTCCTTCCAGCCGAACAGCTTGCCGAAGGTCTTGATGTAGAGCGCGGCCGCGGTGACGTCGACGATCGAGGTCATCGCCCAGTTGAGGAAGTACAACCACCCCGCGCCGAACGCCATCTTCTCGCCGTAGAACTCCCGGGCGTAGGAGATGAACGAGCCCGAGGACGGACGGTGGAGGACGAGTTCACCGAGGGCGCGCAGGATGAGGAAGGCGAAGAACCCGCAGAGCGCGTACACGAGGATGAGCGCCGGGCCGGAGCTGTTCAGGCGGCCACCCGCACCGAGGAAGAGCCCCGTGCCGATCGCACCGCCGATCGCGATCATCTGGATCTGCCGCGGCTTGAGGGTCTTGTGGTACCCCTCCTCCTCGCTGGAGAAGTCCTGCACGGCGAGCATCTCGTCGCCGACGGTCTCGCGGGATGCGGCCCAGTCTCCGGAACGTTCGTGTCGTGGGGTCGTGCCTTCGGTCATGTCGTCCCATCGGGTCGGGTCCGACGGCGCTCCGCCGGACTGGACGGTGGTATATCTCAGTCGTGCCCGCCCAAGAGTAGTCGCGATCGTTCGGCTTTTCCGGCCATCGCTGTCCATGCTTCGGAGGACAGCGGCGCTTCGGACAGACCGGTTCCCGGGGGTCAGGCGAGCAGGGCGGCGACGACGACGAGGACCGGTACGGAGAGGATCGTCGTCAGCAGGACCGTGTCGCGGGCGAGCGTGACGCCCTGCTCGTACCGGCTGGCGAAGTTGTAGACGTTCTGGGCCGCCGGGAGGGCTGCGAGGACGACCGAGGCGAACAACGGCGTGCCGCTCAGCCCGAAGCCGAAGTGCGCGATGAGGTAGGCGAACCCGGGCATCACGACCGATTTGATCGCCGTCGCCACGAAGATCTCCCGACGTCCGCTGCCGGCCTGCAACGGCCGCATGCCGTGCAGCGACATCCCGAACGCCATGAGGATGAGCGGCACGGCCGCGCCGCCGAGGAGCTCGAACGGAGCCATGACGGGCTCGGGGAGCCGGACGCCGAAGAGGTTGACCACGACGCCGATGATCGACGCGACGATCATCGGGTTGCGGAAGGGTTGCGTCACGATGCCGAGGAAGGAGACGGAGCCGCGCTGTCTGACGTCGAGGATGGTGAGCGCGATCGGGGCGAAGACGAGGAGCTGCAGCAGGATGACCGGGGCGACGTAGCCGGCCTCGCCGAGGACGTAGACCGCCACCGGGATGCCGATGTTGTTGGCGTTGACGTAGCCCGAGCCGAGCGCGCCGATCGTCGCGACCGAGAGGTCCTTGCGGAGCCACACGGCGTTCAGCAGCACGAAGAGCGCGGCGGCCGACAGGGCACTCGCGAGGGCGACCCAGATGAAACTGCTGAACACCTCGTGCAGGTCGGCCGTGGCGAGCACGGTGAACAGCAGCGCCGGGTTGGTGACGAAGAACGCCACCCGGTTGAGCACGTGCCCGGTCGTCGGGCCCCCGACCTCGAGACGCCCGGCGAGGTAGCCGACGAGGATCACGGTGCCGATGATCGCGAACCCCGTCAGCACTCCGCCCATGCCGTCCAGCCTAGGTGCAGCCCGTCCGGCGGCCCGGTCGAGCCGACGGTTGTGGAGCGGGCGGTCGGCGTGGAGAATCTGGGGAGGAGAGCCGGGCACCACCATCGCCCCGCGATCCGCTCCCACCAGGAGCCCGCACCAATCACCCACGAGGAGATCCGACGATGACGTCATTCGACCCGGTCGCGTCCAGCGACGCGATGCACAGCACCACCCTCCCCCACGAACGCCTCTCCATCAGCCGCGGACCGCGCTCCGGGCTGACCATCAGCGTCGCCCTGCACTCCACCGCCATGGGGCCGGCCCTCGGCGGCGCGCGACTCTGGCGGTACGGCTCCTGGCTCGAGGCCGTCGACGACTCCCTCCGCCTCGCCGCGGGGATGACGATGAAGAACGCGGCCGCCGGTCTCGCGCACGGCGGCGGCAAGTCCGTCATCCACCTGCCCGTCGGCACGACCCTCGACCCCGCGGAGCGCCGCGACGCGATGCTCGACCTCGGCGACGCGGTCGAAGCACTCGGCGGCGCGTATCGCACCGCGGAGGACGTCGGCACGACCGCCGAGGACATGGCCGTCGTCGCCGAGCGGACCGACCACGTCAGCGGGCTGCCGGCGGACCGCGGAGGCGTCGGCGAACCGAGCGAGGCGACGGCGGCCGGCGTGCACGCGGCCATCACCGCGACGCTCGAGACGGTCTTCGGCACC
>NZ_JACYTW010000084.1:0-11020 GCF_014841395.1 Plantibacter sp. CFBP 13570
CCGGCGACGACGCGGGCGACCCGGTCCTGCCCGCGCCCATCGAGCTCGTGACGATCGTGCTCGACGAACCGGCCCTCGACGCCGCACCGCGTGGCTCCGGGCTGCTCGTCGCACCCGGCTCGACGCTCCACGCCAAGGCGCTCACCCACGCGACGGCGAAGTGGGCCTGGCTCGCCGACCGCGCGAAGGAGCATGGCGAGCACCGCCACGTCGTCCGCCTGTCCTTCGGCCGTCAGGGCGAGGCCGACGCGACGAGCGCGTTGACCGACGAGGAGCTGCTCTCGACGGCGTTGCACGATGCGTCGGTGATGCTCGGCGTCCAGCTCGACCCGGGCAGCGTCCGCGGCTTCCACCGCATCTCCTGGACGGGGACGCAGCCGACCGCCGCGCGCGGCCAGCGTGAACGCTCGACGGCCATCCGGGAAGCGGTGGCCGAGGTGCCCGACCTCGCGGTCACGGGTGCCTGGTTGTCGGGCACGGGGCTCGCCTCGGTGGTCCCCGACGCCCACGAGGCGGCGGCACGACTCCGCCATCAGGCGCTGCAGCGGTAGACGCGCCCATATGCCCGACCCGGCATCTTTTCCTGTCAACCCCCGACCGGATGGTGGCGTCGGAGTGACACCCGACTACGCTGGTCCCGTTGGATGCAGCATCACAGCACCACTCGAACAGACGGAGGCGCCATGAAGGGCAAGGTCATGTTCGTCGTCGGTGGGCTCACGGGCTACGTGCTCGGTACCCGCGCCGGACGCGAACGCTACGAGCAGATCAAGACGCAGTGGGTCAAGCTGTGGAACGCGAAGCCGGTGCGCGCGCAGCGCGGCAAGGTCGAGGACTTCGCCAAGGCACGCATCAGCGAGGTCCCCGCGGCTCTGTGGAGCGGCGTCAGCGCCGTCGCGAAGGTCGTCAGCCAGCAGGGTTCGACGCCCGGCCAGAAGCTCGACAAGGCCATCTCCAAGACCGAGGACACCGTCCAGGACGTGTCCGAGACGGTCAAGGACGCCCGCACGGCCTCCGGCACCTCGACGTCGTCGGCCTCGAAGCCCGCAGTGCGCAAGCCTGCCGCGCCCAAGACGACGGCTCCGAAGCCCAAGAGCGGCGAGTAGCACCGACGATGCCGTTCATGAGTGACCGCAACCGGTCGGAGCCGCGTTACGACAAGCGCGACGAGTCCCTCCTGACCCTCGTCGGCCAGCTGCCGGGGGTCGTCTCGAACCTGGTCAAGGCCGAGATCGCCAACCTCAAGACGCAGCTCGCCCACAAGGGCAAGTACGCGGGTATCGGCGCGGCCTTCGTCGCCGGTGCCGCGGTGTTCCTCTTCTTCGCGGTCGGCGTGCTCGTCGCCGTGCTGATCCTCGCGCTCGCGCTCGTCATGCCCTCGTGGCTGGCAGCGCTCTGCGTCTTCGTGCTCTTCGTCCTCGTCGCTGCGGTCCTCGTGCTGATCGCGCTGCGGTACTTCAAGAAGATCAACGAGGACCCGAGCCCGATGGACAACGTGAAGGAAGACATCAAGGCAGTGAAGGGACTCGGCGAGTATGACCGTTGACCAGTTCCCGGGGGCGACGCCCTCGCCCGAGCAGGCTCGTGCCGAGCTCGTCGCCACGCTGAACGCGATCGAGGACAAGCTCAACGTCCCGAAGCAGGTGCACCGCGCCAAGCGTCGTGCCATCGTGCAGATCGCGACCGTCAAGGTCGAACGCCCGGCGGTCTTCTACGCCGGTGTCGCGGGCCTCGCCGGTGCGGCCGGGCTGGCAGTGTGGGGCATCGTCCGCGCCATCGCGCGCTGACGCGTCCCGCCGCCGGTCAGTCGCTCGGCGTGGCGACGCGCGTCATCGGGACGTGCACGATGTCGTCCTCCACGTAGTCGGGGCCGCTGATCTCGAACCCGAACCGGCCGTACCAGTCGGCGAGGCGTTTCTGGGCGCCCATGCGGAGTTCCCGATGCCCGTGGTCGGCGACGGCGCGGCGGATCAGTTCCGCGGCGAGACCCCGCCCGCGGGCGGTGAACGCGGTGGCCACCCGTCCGATCTCCGAGTGCTCGGCCTCGGTCAGGATCCGGATCGTCGCGAGCACCTCGTCGCCCTCCTGCGCCCAGGCGATGAGCGTCCCGTCCTCGATGTCGCGACCGTCGAGATCGGCGAAGAGCGCCGTCTGCTCGACGACGAAGACGTCGACGCGGATCTTCAGCACGCGGTAGAGCGTCACCGGATCCATCTCGGCCGCTCTGGCGACGTGGTACTCGACGGGAGGTTGCTCGCTGGTCATCACCCGACTGTATCGGCGGTGAGGCTGGGCTCGGTGTCAATCGTGACCTGCCCCTTTTGCCCAATCGACCGAACTGGGTGAGGATAGGACTATGACTCACCCGGCCTCTGCCGAGGCATCGCACCACCCGACCGACTCAGCCACCCCGACTGGCCCCTCAGGATTCACCCTCTGGGCTGTCCTGCGCCGCGAGCCGGCGAGTGCGCTGCCGCTCGGCGAAGAGCATGTCTCCGAACTCGAAGCATCCATCGCGCTCGTCGAAGCCCAGGGCGTGACCCTGCGCGGCATCTACGACGTCTCCGGCCTCCGCGCCGACGCCGACCTCATGCTGTGGCTCCACGGCGACACCGCCGAGGGCCTGCAGGCCGGCCTCCGCGAGCTGCGCCGCACCGCCATCCTCGGTTCGCTGGCACCCACCTGGAACGCCATGGGCGTCCACCGCGACGCCGAGTTCAACCGGCAGCACGTCCCCGGGTTCCTCCGCGGCATCGAGCCGAAGGGCTGGCTCTGCCTGTACCCCTTCGTGCGCAGCTACGAGTGGTACCTCCTGCCGGAGGAGGAGCGTCGCAAGATGCTCGCCGAGCACGGCCGTCAGGGTGCGGCGTTCACGGGTGTGCTCGCCAACACCGTCGCCTCCTTCGCCCTCGGCGACTACGAGTGGCTCCTGCCGCTCGAGGCCGACGACGTCGTCGAACTCGTCGACCTCATGCGCGACCTGCGCAACACCGAAGCGCGCCGCCACGTGCGCGAAGAGGTGCCGTTCTTCACGGGCCGCCGTATCACGCCCGCCGAGGCATTGGAGGTGGTGCGCTGATGGCAGCCATGAACCTGGGGAGCACCGGAGCAGAGTCCCCCGAGCGCATCGTCCGCGGCGCGACCGACGCCGCAGCGGCTGGTCCTGAGCACGTCTCCGAGCCGACGGACTATGACGCCATCCTCCTCGCCGGCTTCGGCGGGCCTGAGGGCCAGGACGACGTCATCCCGTTCCTCCGCAACGTCACGCGCGGGCGCGGGATCCCCGAGGAGCGTCTCGAAGAGGTGGCGCACCACTACCGCCACTTCGGTGGCGTCAGCCCCATCAACGACCAGAACCGTGCGCTCAAGGCGGCCCTGGAGCTCGAGCTCGCCTCCCGTGGCATCGACCTCCCGGTCCTCTGGGGCAACCGCAACTGGGACCCATACCTGCGCGACGCGCTGACCGAGGCGCACGAGCGCGGCTTCACGAAGCTCATCGCGATCGCCACGAGCGCCTACTCCTCGTACTCGAGCTGCCGGCAGTACCGCGAGGACTTCGCGATCGCCGTCGACGAGACGAACCTCCAGGGCGAGATCCAGATCGACAAGGTGCGTCAGTTCTTCGACCACCCCGGCTTCGTGACCCCGTTCATCGACGGCGTCCGTGAGGCGATCGCCGAGTACCTGCGCGAGCAGCCCGAGCTCTCCGCCGAGACGGAGATCGAGGTGCTCTTCGCGACGCACTCGATCCCCACCGGCGACGCCGCACGCTCCGGTCCCGACTTCCGCGGCTTCGGCGACCACGGCGCGTACGAGGCCCAGCACCTCGCGGTGGCCGAGGTCGTCATGGCGAACGCCATCGACCAGCTCCGTGAGGCCGGTGTCCTCGGTGGCGCGGTCGGCAGCGGTGTCTCGGTGCCGTGGCAGCTCGTCTACCAGTCCCGTTCGGGCCCGCCCAGCATGCCGTGGCTCGAGCCCGACATCAACGACGCGATCGCAGAGCTGCCCGCCGCCGGCCGCAAGGCGATCGTCATCGTGCCGCTCGGCTTCGTGAGCGACCACATGGAGGTCATGTGGGACCTCGACAACGAGGCCATCGAGACGGCCGGCGAGCACGGCCTGGCCGCCGTCCGCGTCCCGACGCCGGGCACTGCCGCCGCCTACGTCAAGGGACTCGTCGACCTCGTCCTCGAGCGCCGCGACGGCACGCCCGTCGAGGAACGACCCCACATGACCGACCTCGGCCCCTGGTACGACGTCTGCCGCCCCGGGTGCTGCGAGAACGCCCGGCTGGGCTTCAAACCGGCGTTCTCGGGGATCGCCCCATGACCCTTCGCATCGGAACCCGCGGCAGCGCCCTGGCGCTGGCGCAGACCGGTCATGTGGCCGACGCCCTCACAGCGGCCACCGGTGAGGACGTCGAGATCGTCACCGTCACGACGCAGGGCGACACCAGCCGCGAGTCGCTCTCGACCATCGGCGGGACGGGTGTGTTCGTCAACGCACTCCGCGACGCCCTGCTCGACGGCGCCTGCGATCTCGTCGTGCACTCCTTGAAGGACCTGCCGACGGCTCCGGCCGAGGGCTTCACGATCGCCGCCATGCCGATGCGCGAGGATCCGCGCGACGCCCTGTGCGCCTCCGACGACCGCTCACTCGACGACCTGCCGCAGGGTGCCAGGATCGGCACCGGTTCACCGCGTCGGATCGCCCAACTGAAGCGCATCCGGCCCGACCTCGAGGTCGTCGACATCCGCGGCAACATCGACACCCGCCTGCGCCGGATCGACGACGACCTCGACGCCGTCGTCCTCGCGGCCGCCGGTCTCACCCGCCTCGGACGCCTCGACGCCGTCACCGGGCTCTTCGACCTCGACACCTGGCCGACCGCGCCGGGGCAGGGGGCGCTCGCGATCGAGTGCCTCGACGACGACGAATCGTCCATCGCCGGTTCCATCGCGTTGCTCGACCACGCGCCGAGCCGCTGGCAGGCGACGGCGGAGCGGGCCGTGCTCCGTCGACTCGAGGCCGGTTGCTCGGCCCCCGTCGGTGCCGCAGCCTGGCTCGACGACGAGGACCTCGTGCTGCAGGCCGCCGTCTACTCGCTCGACGGCACCGAGATGATCCACCGGGAGAGCCGCGCGGAGGGGTTCTCCGGCGACGGACACGGACGGGAGCTGCTGCAAGCGGCCGACGCGCTCGGTGTCTCGCTCGCGGACGAGCTCATCGAGGCCGGCGCAGCCGACCTCGCCCCGCTGGGAGGCGCTGCGTGAAGGACTGGACGAAGTCGAACACCGTTCCCACCGCCACCAAGCCGCTCGGCGGGTGGCGCGTCCTCGTGCCGCGCGGCGGTCCGTGGGGCGACTCGGTCGCCGGGACGGTCCGTGGCAAGGGCGGGTCGCCTGTCGTCGCCCCGATGATCAACTTCGCCAGCACCGACGACCCGGAGACCCTCGGGGCCGCGCTCGCGGCGCTCGAGGCTGGCGAGTTCGACTGGCTGACCGTGACGAGCGCGACCACGGTCGACGTGCTGTCCTCGCAGCGGATCCGGATCCCCGAGACGACGAGGGTCGCCGCCGTCGGCGAGACGACCGCTGCCGCGCTCACCGCCGTCGGCTACAGCGTCGACCTCGTGCCGGCGAAGGACAACTCCGCCAAGGGCATGGTGCAGGAGCTCACGGCGCTCGAACCGCACCCGAAGCGCATCCTCACGCTCCGCTCGGCCATCGCCAAGCCGCTCCTCACGGAGGGCCTGATCGCCGCCGGACACGACGTCCAGTCCGTCGTGGCCTACCGCACGGTCGGTGTCCCGGTGGCAGAGAAGATCGTCGCCGACGTCGCCAGCGGCCGGGTGCGTGCCATCCTCGTCACCTCGGGCAGCGTGGCGGAGCAGGTCCGTTCGCAATTCCCCGAGATCCCCGAGAGCACCGTCATCGCCGCGATCGGACCCCGCACGGCTCGTGACGCCCGAGGCTACGGGCTCCGGGTCGACGTCGTGGCGGAGCAGCAGACGGTCGACTCGCTGATCGAGGCGATCGTGTCCGTGGCGCTCAGCCAGAACCGCGACGAGGACGCCGGCGACGGGATCCGCTGACCGGCTTCACGCCCTGCGCGAACCGGGAGGGCGCGTCGGCAGCGGCGCGTAGGCTGGACGGGTGAGCATTCCCGAGACCCGTCCCCGTCGTCTCCGGCAGCAGCCGGCCATCCGTCGCCTCGTCAGCGAGACGCGACTCGACCCGGCGGAGCTGGTGCTTCCCATGTTCGTGCGGGAGGGCGTCTCCGAGCCGGTCGAGATCTCCTCGATGCCGGGCGTCCGGCAGCACACCGTCGACAGCGCCAAGCGGGCCGCGGCTGAGGCGGCAGCGGCCGGCATCGGTGGGGTCATGCTCTTCGGCGTCCCGGCCGAGCGCGACGCCGTGGGTTCCGGCGCGACCGACCCCGACGGCATCCTCAACGTCGCGACCCGCGCGCTCGTCGCCGAGGTGGGCGACGCCCTGGTCGTGCAGACCGACCTCTGCCTCGACGAGTTCACCGACCACGGACACTGCGGCGTCCTCGACGACCGCGGGCGCGTCGACAACGACCGCACGCTCGACCGCTACCGCGACATGGCGCTGGCCCAGGCCGAGTCCGGATCGGCCCTCCTCGGCCTCTCGGGCATGATGGACGGCCAGGTCGCCGCCGTCCGCGAGACGCTCGACGCCGCCGGGTTCGACGACACGATCATCCTCGCCTACTCGGCGAAGTTCGCGTCCGCGCTCTACGGCCCCTTCCGCGAGGCCGTCGACTCGCAGCTGCAGGGCGACCGCCGCACCTACCAGCTCGACCCCGCCAACCGCCGTGAGGGCCTGCGCGAGGCGCTCATCGACGAGGCCGAGGGCGCCGACATCGTCATGGTGAAGCCCGCAGGGAGCTTCCTCGACGTCCTGGCCGACGTGGCGGACACGGTGTCGATCCCGGTCTGGGCGTACCAGGTGTCCGGCGAGTACGCGATGATCGAGGCCGCCGCCCGGCAGGGCTGGATCGACCGCCGACGCGCGATCGAGGAGTCGGTGCTGTCCATCAAGCGCGCCGGAGCCGAGGTCGTCCTGAGCTACTGGGCCGTCGAACTCGCCGGTTGGTTGGATGAGGCGCGCGGTCTGCGTGCAGGAGGAACCCGATGAACGACGCAGCATTCGCCAGAGCCCAGCGGTCGATCCCCGGTGGGGTGAACTCGCCCGTCCGTGCCTTCCGCTCCGTCGGCGGCACGCCGCGGTTCATGGTGTCCGCGACCGGACCCTACATCACCGACTCCGAGGGCGTGCAGTACGTCGACCTCGTGAGCGCGTGGGGCCCCGCGCTCCTCGGACACGCGCACCCGCAGGTCGTCGAGGCCGTGCAGGCCGCTGCGGCCCGCGGCCTCTCCTTCGGCGCGTCCACCCCGGCCGAGACCGAGCTCGCGGAGCTCGTCAAGGAGCGCGTCCAGGCGTCCGGTGTCGCGCCGATCGAGAAGCTGCGCATGGTCTCCACCGGCACTGAGGCGACCATGACGGCCATCCGCCTCGCGCGCGGTGCCACCGGTCGCAGCCTCATCGTGAAGTTCGCCGGGCACTACCACGGCCACTCCGACGGCCTGCTCGCTGAAGCGGGGTCGGGCGTCGCGACCCTCGCCCTGCCGGGGTCCGCCGGGGTCACCGCCGAGACGGCCGCCCAGACGATCGTCGTCCCGTACAACGACCGGGCGGCGCTCCGCGAGGTCTTCGCCGAGCGCGGCCAGGACATCGCCGCGATCATCATGGAGGCGGCCTCCGCCAACATGGGCGTCGTCCCGCCGGCTCCCGGGTTCAACGCGAGCGTCGTGAAGCTCGCGCACGAGTACGGCTCGCTGGTCATCATCGACGAGGTGCTCACCGGGTTCCGCGTCTCCTCCGCCGGTTGGTGGGGGCTCGACAACCGCGGACTCGCCGCCGTCGCGCCGGGCACGGAGCCCGTCCCGGGCGCAGAGGCCTGGGAGGCCGGCAACCACGCCGTCGCGAACTCGACCGGCGCCATCAGCATCCCCGTCGGCGTGTACCAGCCCGACCTCTTCACCTTCGGCAAGGTCATCGGCGGTGGCATGCCCCTCGCTGCGCTGGGTGGGCGCGCCGAGCTCATGGACCTGCTCGCACCGACCGGCCCGGTCTACCAGGCCGGCACACTCTCGGGGAACCCGGTGGCCCTCGCCGCCGGCATCGAGACGCTGCGCCTGGCCGACCAGGACGTCTACCGTCGGGTCGACGCGGCGGCCGCGATCGTGTCCGAGGCGACCTCGAACGCGCTCACGGAGGCCGGGGTCGCGCACACCGTGCAGCGCGCCGGGAACCTGTTCTCCTTCGCCTTCAGCGAGACGGCACCGACCGATTACGCCGCGGTCCTGCGGCAGGACGCCTTCCGCTACCCGGCCTTCTTCCACCGCATGCTCGACGCTGGGGTGTCGCTCCCGCCGAGCGTGTACGAGGCCTGGTTCGTCTCCGCGGCGCACGATGACGAGGCGATCGGGCGCATCGTCGACGCCCTGCCCGCGGCGGCCCGTGCGGCTGCGGCGGCCATCCGCTGAGTCGGACGGTCGCTCCGCAGGCGACGTCGGACGCTGCACAGGGCATGCGTTACCGCTTTGTGAACTTCCGGCAACGCGAACGTCGGCGGGGGTTGGCAGACTAGAGGCATGGCCTCCTTGCGTCTGCACCCCGACCGACTGGAGATCGAGCTGTCCGCGTACGACAAGGCGCTCTCGCTGCGTCGGAGCAACGTCGTCGTGCCACGGTCGAGCATCCGTTCCGCCACCATCACCGACGACCCGTGGATCTGGGTCCGGGGCATCCGTGCGCCGGGCACCGCGATCCCGTTGACGCTCGCCATCGGCCAGTGGAAGTTCCACGGTGGTATGGACTTCCTGGTCATCAAGGGCACCAAACCGTCGGTCGTCATCGACCTCGAAGACGCGGAGTACTCGCGGCTCATCATCACGACTCGTCGCAGCGCCGAGCTCATCGCCGCCCTCGATCTGCACTAGGTCGAGCTGCTGAACGCGCGGCGGTCTCGGCTGGATCCGGATCGTGGGCGAGGACGCGCTGTCCGCGCATCCTGGCGCTGATCGGGGCCGTGCGCAATCATTTGCCTCGAACAGGGCACAAAACGACGTCTGACCGGTATTCTGGGCCCGCTCGAACCTCCGTAGATCCGCCTGTTCGAAAGGACCACAGCCATGTCGACTCCTCCTCCCGGTGAATACCCCGGCCAGCCGCCGCAGGCTCCCCAGGCGCCGCAGCCCCCGAAGGACCAGTACGGCGCGGCTCCCGCGTACTCCGGCGGCGCAGCTCCCTCCGGCGACGCGACCGCCGGCAAGACGCTCGGCATCGTCGGCCTGATCCTCGCGTTCCTCGCCCCGCCGATCGGCCTCATCCTCAGCATCGTCGCCCTGGTGCAGTCGAAGAACGCGGGTGTCAAGAACACGCTGGCGAAGGTCGGCCTCATCCTGTCGATCGTCTTCATCGTCATCGCGATCATCGCGACCATCGCGGGTATCGCGATCGGTGCTGCGGCGTTCAACGAGGCGTGCGCCTCCCTCGGGAGCGGTGTCCACACCGACGGCACGACCACCATCACCTGCCCGTAACCCGGTGACATCCGGTCGATTGGGGAGTTGTCCCCATCGCCTGTCGGGTACCTAACCCACTACTGTTGGCTCGCGCCCGTGGCGCATCTACCATCCTCGAGAGGAACCATCATGACCAACGCACCCCAGTACAACGCCCCGCAGCAGCCGGGCGGCGCCCTGCCCGCCGACTACCCGGGCAAGACGCTCGGCCTCGTCGGCCTCATCCTCGCGATCGTCGTGCCGCTCGTCGGCCTGATCATCAGCCTCGTCGCGCAGAAGCAGTCGAAGGACGCCGGTTACCCGAACCAGCTCGCCAAGATCGGTGTCATCATCGGCATCATCCTCGTTGTGCTCGGCATCATCGGCGGCATCTTCTACGCCGTCGCGCTCGGCTCGGTCATGTCGACCGCCGGCTACTGAGTCTCAGCAGTTCCGTCGGCAGCGGCCGGTCGCCTTCGGGCACCGGCCGCTGTCGCGTTCCTGGAGCGCTGGGCGGTGTCCCTGTCTCAGGGCTCGGCCGGTGGGTCGCCCGGGTGGGCGTGCGCCGCGCCGCAACTCTCCTGAGTTAGGGACGGCGGGTCGGGTGATGTCCCTGTCTCAGGAGTCGGCCGGTGTGTCGCCGGGGTGGGCGTGCGCCGCGCCGCAACTCTCCTGAGTTAGGGACGGCGGGTCGGGTGATGTCCCTGTCTCAGGAGTCGGCCGGTGTGTCGCCGGGGTGGGCGTGCGCCGCGCCGCGGTTCTCCTGAGTTGGGGACGGCCGGGCATGTTCCTTGGGCCCGGTCAGGCGCGGACGTCGACGACGATCCGGCCGTGGACCGAGCCTGCGAGGACCCGTTCCGCCGCATCCGTCGCCTCGGCGAGGGAGACCGTCTCGGTCAGCGTGTCGAGGACGTCGAGGTCGAGCGCGGTGGTCACGCGCTCCCAGGCGGCCTGCCGCAGGGGGAGCGGTGCCTCGACGGAGTTCACGCCCGCGAGCGTGACCCCGCGGAGGATGAACGGCATGACCGACGTCGGGAGATCGGACCCACCGGCGAGCCCACAGGCGGCGACCGTCCCGCCGTACTCGACCTGCGACAGGACCGTCGCGAGCGTCTGACCGCCGACGGAGTCGACGGCTCCCGCCCAGCGCTGGCTGCCGAGCGGCCGGCCGGCCTCGGCGAACTCGGCACGATCGACGATCGACGTCGCACCGAGCCGCCGCAGGGCGTCACCCAGCTCGTCGACCCGCCCGGTCGAGGCGGCGACCTCGAAGCCGGCGGCGGCCAGCAGTGCGATCGCGATGCTTCCGACGCCACCACCCGCTCCCGTCACGAGCACAGGGAGCCCGCCGACGCGGACGGCGCCGGAGGTCGCGCTGCCGTGCTCGAGCGCGAGCACGGCGAGGGCCGCGGTGTACCCGGCGGT
>NZ_JACYTW010000085.1:0-10853 GCF_014841395.1 Plantibacter sp. CFBP 13570
GGCGGCCTCCATGGCCGCCTGCGCCGCCTGCCGGAGCGACTCGCGCTCGTCGCGGGCGACACCGGCCTGTTCACCGAGCGCAGCCGCGGTGTTGCGCGCGGCGACCGCCTGCTCGTAGACGCCGTTGCTGTGCTCGGCGACCTGGTTCATGTTGCCGAGCTTCGACAGGAGGTCGGTCGCGCCCTTGCTCTCGCCGTCGAGGAAGAGGCTCAGGCTGAGGTCGGCGCCGCCGGAGCGGTAGAGCTGCGAGGCGACCCGACCGGCCTGCTTCGTCGCGGTGTCGGCCTCGGCCGTCTTGGCGTCGGCCTGCGACTGGATCGCGGTGGCCCGAGCGTCGGCCTCGAAGAAGGCCTCCTCAGCGGCCTGGAACTCCGTACCGCGCTTCTCGGCCTCGTCCTGGGCGACCTGCAGCTCGTCCTGCAACTGGACGATGAAGTTCTTGATGTTCGTGACCTCGGCGGCCTTGGCGGCCTCATTGCCCTTCGCGGCCTGGACGTCGTCCCACGAGGGGTAGTCGGCTGCCGACGCCGGGCCGGCGACACCGAAGGAGCCGACGATCGCGAGCGACATGACGATGGCGGCGGTGAGGCGTCCTCGCCACCGCACGGAGGACGCCGATCCGGCGTTGGTCGTCCGGCTTCGGCGCCAAGCGCCGGCAAGCTTCTTGCTCATGAAGTAGGGGCCCATCTCGGTTCGCTGCAGTCACATCGGTCACATCGGTACCACTGTCCACGCTAGCCCGACGGGGGGCGGGACCGGCTGTGGACACTCCCGTCGGCCGCGGCATCCGGGAGTGGTCCACGCCAGAGGCTAACCCCGGCCGGGGGCCGTGGAGTGGTCATTCGGCGCCTGTCGTCACATCCGGCATGGAGCGCCGATCGCTGCTCCGCGAACCCGATTTTGGATTCGGGGGTTTCATCCGTATGCTTGTCGCTCGGTAGTCATGAAGCTTCAGGGCTTCGCGGCCCTATCGTTTAGCGGCCTAGGACACCGCCCTTTCACGGCGGCAGCACGGGTTCGAATCCCGTTGGGGTCACCACCGACTACTGGAAAAACAGCCGCTCGGATTCAGGTATAGTGAGTCTGCGCGACTGCGAGAAGCACCGAGTAACACCAGCATCACCGCAGTTCGCATCACCAGCAATTCAACATGTATGGCCCTGTAGCGCAGTTGGTTAGCGTGCCGCCCTGTCACGGCGGAGGTCGCGGGTTCAAGTCCCGTCAGGGTCGCAAAAGGTCGGAAGCCCTCTCGCAAGGGAGGGCTTCTGCTTTTGAGACATCGTCGCCGTTCGTGCAGCTGATGTACTCGGCTCTGTAGCTCAGTTGGTAGAGCGCACGACTGAAAATCGTGAGGTCACGGGATCGACGCCCGTCGGAGCCACGGAACCCCCACCTAGCTTCTACATGGTGGGGGTTCTTTTTTTCGCCCGGACGCCCGGAACACCTACGCCACCACCGGAGTTGCCACTCCTGGCCCGCGGCGGACAGACTCGCACTGTGGAATCGAAACCGTCACGCTGGGTGACCGCCTCCGTACTCGCAGTCATGCTCGGCACGTCGCTCGTCGCCTGCTCGGACACGCGGTACGGACTGCCACGTGGTGAGGCCGTCGGCACCTGGCGCAGTGGGGACACCCGGCTCGAGCTCGCCGACGACGGGACCTTCGAGGCCACCGCATGGCCCTCGGATGTCCAGTGCAGTCTTGGCGACGACCCCCGCGCGGACGACCCGATCGACTTCTCCGGGACCTGGATGGTGGACAACGAGGGGACCAATCGAGACCTCGTCCTCCATCCCGGCGACGGCGCATGCGAGACGTCCCGGATCATCTCCGACGTGCGGAGCGACGACGGTCTCGCGCGCCTGTGCGTCCACGCCCGCGGATCATTGTCCGGCCCGGCCGAGAACTTCTTCACCCTGTATCAGGGTGATCCTCCGGAGACCGAGGATCCGGATCGCTGCCTGAACCACTAGCCCGCCCGGGCAGACGAGTCTCACCCGTCCGATCCCTGAACCCCCTCCGCTCCCTGAGCCTGTCGAAGGGCGCACGGAGAAGCATCCAAGACCAGCGACACCCATCCGGTCCCTGAGCCTGTCGAAGGGTACTCGTAGGCACTTCGACAAGCTCAGTGACCGGAAGAGGTGCACCCGCACTCACTCCGGTCTCCGCGCAACCTTCCCCGGTCCCTGAGCTTGTCGAAGGGCACACGGGAGAACCCCGCGAATCCGGCATGCCTCCTCCGGTCCCTGAGCCTGTCGAAGGGCACACGAGGACACTTCCACAGCCGACACAACTCAGCATCTGGAATGTCAGTGGTCCATGGTGGACTGGAGTCATGACCGAGACCATCACCACCGCGATCCGCGCGAGCGACGAGCACGCCGCGCGCCTCGCGGAGTTCTCGGATCACTACGCGGACATCCAGCGGCGGCGTGCTGCTCTGGATGCCGAGGAGGCCCGGCTACTCGCCCGTTCTGCGGCCTATGCGGACGCGCTCGCGGACTCGGTCGTTCCGGCCGTGTTCCCGCCGGCCGAGCGCCTGGCGCTCTCCCGCCGGTCGACCTGCGCGGCCCTCGCGATGGCGACCCGAACGCCCGAGCGGACGGTCCAGCGCGCGACGAACACGGTGCCGGCACTGAGCATGGCCGGCGTCTCCGACGTGCCCGGCATGCTCGACGGGTACGGACCCATCGACCCCCAGACCGCAGCCCGTATCGCGGTGAACGCACCCGGCTTCACCCGGATCATCGTCCAACCGGAAACCGGCGCGGTCCTCTCCGTCGGGCGGAATCAGTACCGGGTCCCGGCCGACCTCCAGCGAGCGGTCCGCCTACGGGACGGCACCTGTCGGGCACCGGGCTGCGGGCGGCGCGTCAGGGCCTGCGATCTCGACCATTCGGTCGCCTGGGACGACGGCGGGACGACAGATGTCGGGAACCTCGCCTGTCTCTGCCGACATCACCACCGGATGAAGCACCTCCCCGGCTGGAACCTCGACCACCAGCCGGGCGGGGTCCTCGAGTGGACGACACCCGACGGGAAACACCATCGGACGGAACCGGACCCCGCACCGTTCTGACCTCCGCCGGTCCCTGAGCCTGTCGAAGGGGTCCCCGTGGGCACTTCGACAAGCTCAGTGAGCGGGAAAGGTGTGCCCGGAACGATGAGGCATCCTCGTGGGCACTTCGACAAGCTCAGTGACCGGGATGGGTGTGCCCGCGTAGCTTCGGCCGTGAGCCTGTCGAAGGGTTCCTCGTGGGCACTTCGACAAGCTCAGTGAGCGGAAGAGGTGCGCCCGGAACGACGAGGCATCCTCGTGGGCACTTCGACAAGCTCAGTGAGCGGAAGAGGTGCGCCCGGAACGACGAGGCACCCTCGTGGGCACTTCGACAAGCTCAGTGACCGGGAAAGGTGTGCCCGGAACGATGAAGAGTCCTCGTGGGCACTTCGACAGGCTCAGTGACCGGGAGAGGTGCGCCCGGAACGACGAGGCACCCTCGTGGGCACTTCGACAAGCTCAGTGACCGGGGAGAACAAGCTCGGTGACCGGGAGGAGTGTCCCCGGATCGCTTTCGATCCCTGAGCCTGTCGAAGGGCAGGCGGGGTGCTCTCGCTCGGTGCGCGGGAGGACGTCCGCCGGCTCACATCGTGCACCTCCGTCCGCAAGCCCCAGACATCCGGGGCCGATCCGGACAGACTGGTCGTATGAGTTCTGCAGACGACCGCACGACCGACGGCCCCGACGACGCCCACCGAGTCCCCGCAGGGGTCGACGACGCGACCGTGGAAGCGGTCGGCAAAGTGACCGAGGCGCTCGAAGTGGTCGAGCAGGCGCGCGGCATGCTCTACGGCTTCCATCGCCTGACCGGCAAAGCGGACCTCGCGCTCGGCGAAGCCGCGGACGCCCTGCGCGAAGCCGGACACGACGCCCTCGCCGACCGGATCGACACCGAGCTGGTCGGACGCAACGTCATCGACGGACGCTGGACGTTCCAGATCGTCGAGGACTACGACGGCAACTACTGGGAGCCGTTCCGCACGCTCGAGGCGGAGGTCCGGAACGAACTGGCGGGCGGCCGACGCCACCTCGCGGAAGCCGCCATGAAGGAGGACCGCCGCACGCACGGCGCGCCCCACCACGAAGCCACACCACCGACGGTCTGAACCCGCACGGCATCAGTGCCGCGTGCCGTTAGGCTCGATCCGATGACCGATGCACCCGTTTCCCGGACGAAGTTCTCCCGCCAACGGGTGATCGTCGGAGCCGCCGAGTTCGCCGACACCTACGGCGCCGACGCCCTCACGCTCGCCGCTTTGGCCCGCGAGCTCGACACCTCGGCACCGGCCCTCCTCAAGCACGTCCGCAGCACCGAGGACCTCCGCGCCGCCGTCGCCCAGCTCGCCCTCGCCCAACTGGCCAGCGGACTCGACATCGCGACGAACGGCCTGAGCGGGTCCCCTGCACTCACCGCGCTGGCCGACGGGTACCGCCGCTTCGCCCTCGCCTATCCCGGTCGGTACGCCCTCGCGTTCTCGATCGAGGACGTCCGCGCCGACACCGGCGAGCCGGCCGACCGCGAGCTCGTGATGCTCGTCGAACGGGCACTCGCGGGGCGCGGTCTCGACAGTGTGGCGATGACGGACGCCGGACGCATCGTGCGGGCAGCCCTCCACGGCTTCGTGTCCCTCGAGCTCGTCGGCGGCTTCACCCGCGGCGCCGACCCCGCCACCAGCTACGCTGCCCTCGTGGACCTGCTCGACCATTCGTCCGCGCTCGGCTCACGCCACCTCCAGGAGACGCCATGACCATCACCACCACCCCCACCGTCCTCTTCGTCTGCGTGCACAACGCCGGCCGCTCCCAGATCGCAGCCGGCTTCCTCGGTGCCCTCGCCGGCGACCGGGTCGAGGTGCTGTCGGCCGGGAGCGAACCGAAGGACCGGATCAACACCGTGGCGGTGGAGGCGATGGCCGAACACGGCATCGACATCACCGCAGCCGTGCCCCGCATCCTCACGACCGACGCCGTCCGGGCGTCCGACGCGGTCATCACGATGGGCTGCGGCGACGCCTGCCCGATCTTCCCCGGCAAGCGCTACGAGGACTGGCAACTCGAGGACCCGGCCGGGCAAGGCATCGAGGCCGTCCGCCGCATCCGCGACGACATCGAGGAGCGGATCGCCGCGCTCTTCGTCGAACTCGTGCCCGCCGAGGCGTCCGAGTTCCCGGCCACCATCGGCTCGGTCGCCCACGAAGCGCTCGGCGCGCACGGGTTCACCCGCTTCGAGCAGCTCACGCGGGTCTCCCCCGCCGCCCTGCTCCGCATCCACGGCGTCGGCCCGAAGGCCGTCGACGTCCTGACCGAAGAACTCATGGCCCGCTCACTCGCCTTCGCCTCCTGAGAGCGATGGTGGTCGGCCAGCGCCCGGCATCGGCACGCAACCCCATTGCCCAGCGCGACACCCGTCGTATCGTGGTCGTATGAGCAAGCACGCAGCGAACGACGACAACCTCCCCGAGGACCACGAGACCACCGAGGACTCCATCGAGCAGGAGGTCGACGGCGAAGACACGTTCCTCCCCGTCGCCGAGCCGACCACCGGTCCCGCTCCCGCCCCGTAACCCGACGCGCCTCCGGGGCCGCGGATCAGGGGCCGACGAGTGCCTGGAGGTCGCGCAGGGAGCCGTCGAAGACGTTCACGTCGATGAACTCCTCCTTGCCGACGTACCCGGGCATCCGTTCCCGGCTGGTGTACTGCCAGAGGTCCCACGCCCGCCCGTCCGACAAGACAGGCGGCGTGATGACCGAGCGGATCCACATCGGGTTCCGCTCGTACGAGCCCGCGAGGAACGCGTCGTAGTACCGCATGGTGGCGTAGACGATCGGCGGGCGACCGTAATGCTCCTCGAGTGCCGCGAGGAGTGGATCCAGCACGGCGGCGACCCGCTCCGCACTCGGTGGCGTCCGACAGTAGTCGGCGTAGCACTCGAGATCGATGGTGATCGGGAGAGCACCCGCGGTGACCGGGACGGTGTCGAAGATGTTCTGGGCCTGCGTCTCGGCCGGGCTGTCGAAGCTCAGGAAGTGGTACGCCCCGATCAGCAAGTCGGTCTCGTCGGCCGCCCGTTGCGCGCCCACCCAGTTCGCGGCGAACCGTTTGTCCTGATCACCGGATCCCTCGGTCGCCTTCATGATCGCGAAGTCGATGGGCTGAGCCGCGAGCACGTCCCAGTCGATCTCGCCCTGGTAGGAGGAGACGTCGACACCGCGCACCGCGTACGAGGCGGCCAGGATCGCGTTCGGCCGCACCAGCCCCATGGCGACGAGCGCCGCGCAGATCCCGCCGATCGCGAGGGTGCCGGCCGCCCCGACGACGATCGGCCACCAGCGTCTCCAGAATCGGTTCATCGGCTCACTCTGTCACGTCTCGGCCGTGTCCCGATGCAGGACGCCTCAGCGCGGGTAGAGGACGGCTGCCCGCGGGTCGACCACGAAGTCGACGACGTCGCCCGTCGACCACCCCGCGGCCGCGAGCTGCTGCACGGCGACGTCGGCGGTGATGACCGCCGAGCGGACTCGGACGACGTCGCCCCTGGGTTCGAGGTCGGTGATCGTCGCGCGGACGGCTCCTGACGCACTCGGACCACCAGACCCGTCAGCGTCGCGGATCTCGACGCGGGACGGTCGGAACGCGCAGGCGACGGCGACCCCGTCCGGGATCGGGTCTGCCTCCGCGGAGGAGTCGACCTCGACCTCCGCTCCGTCCGGCAGACGGAGCCCGCGTGCCGTGCGGACGCCCGTCAGCAGTTCGAGTCCCGCGAGGTCCGCGGTGAACGCCGTCCGCGGCCGCTCGAGCACCTCCGCCGTCGGCCCCTGCTCGACGATGCGCCCGGCGTCCAGGACGATCACCCGGTCCGCGAGCGTGTACGCGTCGAGCACCTCGTGCGTCACGAGCACGGTCGTCCGCCCACGCAACTGCTCGCGGAGCATACGGCGCAGGTGCGGCGCGACCGTCGCATCGAGCGCGGCCATCGGTTCGTCGAGGAGGAGCAGGGCCGGGTCCGGGGCCAGCGCGCGGGCGAGCGCCACCCGCTGCGCCTGGCCGCCGGACAACTCGGCGGGACGGCGCCCCTCGAGCTCGGACGCCTCGACCTCCGCGAGTCGTCGTCGGGCGACGTCCCGAGCCTCGCCGCGCGACGCACCGGCGACCAGCGGGCCATAGGCGACGTTGTCGAGCACGGAGCGGTGCGGGAAGAGCAGCGCCTCCTGCGCCAGGAGCGAGATCCCCCGCCGGTGCGGCGGCAGCCAGTGGTCCCGACCCGATCCACCGACCGCGAACAGCTCGCGACCGGCGAGCGTCGCGTGACCGGTGTCCGGACGCAGGAGCCCGGAGAGGACCGCGAGCAGCGTCGACTTGCCGGCGCCGTTGGGGCCGAGCACGGCGACGGTCTCCCCCGCGGCGAGGTCGACGGCGAGCTCCCAGTCGCGTTCACGCAACGTCGCTCGGAACTCCAGGGCCGCCCCGGTCATCGCACCGCTCCGGCGACGGTCCGTCCACGGCGGAGCGACCCCTGCGCCCCAGCGACGCCCACGACGAGCACGGCTACGACGACGAGGACGAGCGACAGCGCGACCGCGGCGTCGGGATCGGTCTCGCGCTGCAGGTAGATCTCGAGCGGCAGCGTCCGCGTGACCCCCTGCAGGCTGCCCGCGAACGTGAGAGTAGCCCCGAACTCACCGAGGGCCCGCGCGAACGAGAGGATCGCGCCCGACACGACGGCGGGTGCGAGGAGCGGCAGCGTGACGGTGCGGAAGACCGTGGTGGGACGTGCGCCGAGCGTCGCGGCGACGGCCTCGTACCGCGAGCCGGTCGTGCGGATCGCCCCCTCCAGGCTCAACACGAGGAACGGCAGGGCGACGAAGGTCTGGGCGAGGACGACGGCGGTCGCGGAGAACGCGATGTCGATCCCGGCGTCCGCGAGTGCCGGCCCGAGCAGGCCGAGCCGGCCGAAGGTGTAGAGCAGGGCGATCCCGCCGACGACGGGCGGGAGCACGAGCGGGAGGAGGACGAGCGACCGCAGCAGGCGCTGCCCCGGGAACCGGGTGCGCGCGAGGACGAGGGCGAGGGGCACGCCGAACACGACGCAGAGAGCCGTCGCGAGTGACGACGTCCGCAGACTCAGCCCGAGCGCCGCGACCGACGACTCGGAGGTGACGAGTGCACCGAAGTCCGCCCAGTCCACCCGCAGGACGATGGCGACGAGCGGCAGCAGGACGAAGGCTGCGCCGACCATGGCGACGACGACGATCCAGCGGGGCACCCCCGAGCCGAGTTCTCTCACGGGGTCACGGTGCGCCGAAGCCGGCGTCGGCGAGCACCCGCTGTCCCTCGGCGCTCACGACGTAGGCCGCGAAGGCCGCCGCGACGGTGGGGTTCGCGCTCCCTGCGAGCGGCGCGATCGGGTAGGTGTTGACGGCCTTCGACGACTCCGGGAAGGTGATGCCCCGCACGGCGTCGCCGGCCGCGATGACGTCGGTCACGTAGACGAGCCCCGCATCGGCCTCGCCCGAGGTCACCTTGCCGAGGACGTCGGTGACGGAGGACTCCTCGCTGACCGGGCTCAGCGCGACACCCGTGGCGTCCTCGACGGCGACGGTGGCCGCCCCGCAGGGGACCTGCGGCGCGCACACGACCGTCTTGACGCCCGGACGGGCGAGATCGGCGAACGTCTTCACGCCGGCGGGGTTCGACGGGGGCACGGCGATCTGCAGGACGTTGGTCGCGAAGTCGACCGGGTCGCCCTCGACGAGGTCGGCATCGGTCAGCTTCGCCATGTTCTTCTCGTCCGCCGAGGCGAACACGTCGCCGGGAGCACCGTTCGTGAGCTGCGTGACGAGGTCGGAGGAGCCGGCGAAGGTCAGCTCGACGGTCGTACCGGGGTGCGCCTCCTTGAAGTCCTCCGCGAGCGCGGTGAAGGTCGTCTTGAGCGACGCCGCCGCGTACACCGTGATGGAGCCGCTGAGCTCGTCCGCCGTGGCCGAGACGGTGGGTGTCGACGTCGCGGCGGGGGCGGCGCAGGCGGACGCCGCGAGCAGGACCCCGGTGCCGAGGGCCAGTGCACTGAGCAGTCGGAAGGATCGACGGGGTGCGGTGCGGTTCATGAGCTCGCCTTCGGGGTTTCGATGAGGACCGTCGTGGCTTTCACGACGGCGATTGCTGTCGAGCCGAGTTCGAGACCGAGTTCGCGGACCGCCTCACTGCTCAGGAGCGACACCACGCGATGCGGCCCGCACTGCAGTTCCACCTGCGCCATGACCGTGTCCATCGTGATGTCGGTGACGATGCCGACGAAGCGGTTGCGTGCCGAGCGTCCGATCTCCGAGGGGTCGACGGGGAGGACGGCGTTCTCTCGGGCCAGCCGAGCGAGCGACAGGCCGTCGACGACCGCTCGGCCCGCCTCGTCCTTCGCGCTGACGAGTGCGCCCTGGTCGATCCAACGACGGACGGTGTCGTCACTGACCCCGAGGAACAGGGCGGCGTCTCGGATACGGATCTGCGGCATGGAGACAGGCTAGTGCACGCATTCGCGTTGACACGACCTAGCTGTAACCGCATTCGCGCTTCGGGTCGTCGGCGGCGGGCCGGCGCTTCGACCCTCCACGACGCCCCCTGCTCCGAACCATCCGTATGAGATCACGCCTGCTCGCCGCCGTCACCCTGCTCGCCCTCGCCACCGGCCTCTCCGCCTGCGCATCGCCCGATTCAGGAACCGGCGGCGCCACGGGCGACGGACCGCTCGTCGCGTTCTACGGCGACTCGTACACCCTCGGCACCGGAGCGAGCGACCCGGCCAATCGCTGGTCCACCGTCGTCAGCGAGGAACGCGGCTGGCGGGAGTTCAACCCCAGCGTCAACGGCCTCGGGTTCGTGAACCACCGCGACCGATTCGGCGACGGCAGCGGCGACCTGCCCTCCCTCATCATCGCCGAGCAGCCCGACATCGTCTTCGTCACGATGGGCCTCAACGACGCGTTCAGTTTCGACGATGCCGCCGACCGGATCCACGAGCAGATCACGACGGACCTGCATCGCCTCCGCGACGCCCTCCCGGAGGCCCGCTTCATCGTCGTCGAACCGTTCTGGTACACCGATGAGCGACCGCAGTCGATCGAGACGATCATCGGCTGGGTGGCCGACGCCGCGCAGGAGATCGACGCCGACACCGTCCCCGGGGCGTCGCACTGGATCGAGGGGCACCCGGAGTGGATGGCCGCGGACGGCCTCCACCCGAACGACGAGGGGTACGCGGAGATGGCTCAGCGGATGGACGTCGAGCTCGAGCGCCTCGGACTCTGACGCCCCGGTGTCCGTCGCCGCTCAGCCCAGGCGGATGCCCCGGTCAGCCATGAACGGGACGGCATCGACGCGCGAGCCGCCGATCCTGACCTCGAAGTGCACGTGGCATCCGGTCGAGGCACCCGTCGTCCCGACGAGCGAGATGTTCTGACCGGCGGACACCCACTGCCCCTCGCCGACGAGGATGCTGCTGTTGTGCGCGTACCCGGTCATGACGCCGCCACCGTGGTCGACGAGGACCCAGTTGCCGTAGGTGCCGAGCCAGCCGGCGTAGACCACGGTGCCGGCGTTCGCGGCGTAGACCGCTCGCCCGCAACCCGCTCCGATGTCGGTGCCCGAGTGGAACGGGTTGACGCCGGGCACGGGGCGACCGGGTCGCGGTCCGTAGTTGTCGGTGATCCGGCCGGAGATCGGCAGGGCCCACCCCTGGCTCCCGACGGCACCCGAGGCACCGCCGCCTCCGCCGCCGCCGCCACCGCCGGCGTTCGCAGCGG
>NZ_JACYTW010000086.1:0-10708 GCF_014841395.1 Plantibacter sp. CFBP 13570
GGGCGTGGCCGGTCGCTTCGCCGGGGCGGCGGGGGCGGCTGACGCCTTCGCGCCCTCGGCCTCGAGGGCGGCGCGCAGCTTGCGGGCCACCGGTGGTTCGATACTGGAAGACGGTCCCTTGACGAACTCGCCCAATTCCTTGAGCTTCGCCATGGCGATCTTGCTGTCTACTCCGAGTTCGGATGCGATCTCGTGTACACGTGGTTTTGCAGCCACAATTCTCCTGTCTGAGCTTGCACCCAGGCAGGGGCAAGCGTTAGTGGTGGACGGTGCTCATTTCGAGCCGCTCATGAGTTGTCCATTAGCCGTTCAGCCTGTTCTCTCGGAATGCCGCACCCGGGTGGGGCGGCAGCAGGATGGAGGCCCGGGATCCGGGCCTGATACCTGCGGTGGGAAGCACGGTGTGCGCCGGAGCGCTCTCGCGTGCACTCACCATCGTACACCCCGACCCTGGGTGCGGGCTCACCACCGGATCGTGAGCGGGTCGTTCCAGCCCGACGACGTCATTCAGCCGTCGGCGCGGCCGGTTCCGTCGACACGAAGGCCTGGACCGCCGACGCGTCGGGTCCCGCACTCAATCTGAGCGCCCTCGTGAACGCCCGACGCTGCACCGCCTGGTCGACGCACGCCGACGTCGGGTGCACCCAGGATCCGCGACCCGGCAGGCGCGCCGCGGCGTCTGGGATGAGCGCCCCCTCGACCGCGACGACGCGCAGCAGTGCCGAGCGCGGCTCGCGACGGCGACAGCCGACGCAGGTCCGCACCGGTTCCATCCGGCTCAGTCCGATTCGAGGATCGAGTCCGGCTGGATGTCGATCTTGGCGCCGGTGAGCTTGGCGGCGAGACGGGCGTTCTGCCCCTCCTTGCCGATCGCGAGCGACAGCTGGTAGTCCGGCACGAGCGCCCGGACGGCCTTGAGCGACTGGTCGATGACGTACGAGCTCGTGACCTTGGCCGGCGAGAGCGCGTTCGCGACGAACGTCGGCAGGTCGGGCGAGTAGTCGACGATGTCGATCTTCTCGGCCCCCAGCTCGTCGGTGACCGCGCGGACGCGACGCCCGAGCTCACCGATGCATGCGCCCTTGGCGTTGATGCTCGGGTCGTTCGCCTTCACCGCGATCTTGGTCCGGTGTCCGGCCTCGCGCGCGAGTGAGACGATCTCGACGATGCCGGATGCGATCTCCGGGACCTCCAACGCGAACAGCTTGCGCACGAGTCCGGGGTGGGTGCGCGACACGGTGATCTGCGGACCCTTGAGGCCCTTCGTCACGCTCGTCACGTACACGCGGATGCGTGCGCCGTGCGGGTACTCCTCGCCGGCCACCTGCTCCTCGGGCGGCAGGATCGCCTCGATGGTGCCGAGGTCGACGTGGATCATGCGCGGGTTCGGGCCCTGCTGGATGACGCCCGCGATGATGTCGCCCTCGCGACCCTTGAACTCGCCGAGGACGGCGTCGTCCTGGATGTCGCGGAGCCGCTGGAAGATGACCTGCTTCGCGGCGAAGGCGGCGATGCGGCCGAAGTCGTCCGGCGTGCTCTCGGCCTCACCGATCAGGACACCCTCGTCGTCGAACTCGGGCACGAACACCCCGACGTGGCCGGTCTTGCGGTCGAGCTGGACCCGGGCCGCCGGGACGTCGCCGCGCGCGGTGGTGTCGGTACCCTCGGTGCTCTTCAGGTACGCACTCAGGATGGCCTGCTCGATGATCACGACGAGCTCCTCGAACGGGATCTCCTTCTCGCGTTCGATCGACTTCAACAAACCGAGATCGATGTCCATCGATGGCCTCCTCTATTCAACTGGTGGTGCCGCGGCAAGACGTGCAGCGGCACGACGGGCATGCTGCTGCCGTGCTGCCGAACCCGTCTGTCTACGGTACCGGATGCCGAGGGGTACGTCATCCACCCAGCTGGGAAGCCGCCGCGCGTCCTCGAGGGTCCCGCTCCCGGCTCGACCGCGTCTCGGGGCGGGTGACATGATTGGCCAATGGTCTTGGGCGAGCTGCGGAACGTCATGCGGAGCACGAGGGTGAGGATCCTCGTCGCGATCCTGCTCGCGACGACGCTCGCGATGACGCTCGTGGGCGTCTCCACGTACACGCTCGGCCGGCAGCAGACACTCGCGACCATCGACGCCCGCCTGGAGCACAGCGCCGAGCTCATCGCCTTCATGGTGGTCGGTTCAGGGGACTCCGCCGACGCCCCGGCGACGAGCGACGCGGCCGTCGACGCGGTGATGCGACGATGGATCTTCGCCGAGGACGAGACCGCCATCGGTGTGCGCGCCGACGGCTCGACGGTCGCGCCCAGCGCCCCGTCCGCCTTCCGCCTGGACGACGACCCGCAGCTGCTCGACACCATCACGGCCCGGTCGTCCCGCGGCGTCGTCACGGGCGAGGCCACCGGTGACCGCACCGTGCGGTACGCGATCATCCCGGTGCAGGTCGTCGGCGACCCGAGTGTGGCCCACGTCGTCATCGCCACCGACGTGCACGCGGCACTCGCTGAGTCCCGAGGCATCCTCGCCGTCGAGATCGTCGTCGCCGTGGTGTGCCTGCTCCTGCTCGGCCTCGTCGGCTGGCAGCTCGCGGGTGGACTGCTCCACCCCATCCGACTGCTGCGGGACGCCGCCGCCCGCATCACCGAGTCGGACCTCGACGAGCGGATCCCGGTCGTCGGTCGCGACGACGTCTCGGAGCTCACCACGACCGTGAACAGCATGCTGGACCGGCTCGACGAGGCCTTCACCAGTCAACGCCAGCTGCTCGACGACGTCGGCCACGAGCTGAAGACGCCGCTGACGATCGTGCGCGGACACCTCGAGCTCCTCGATCCGTCCGACCCCGCGGAGGTGGCCGCCACCCGGGACCTCGCCCTCGACGAACTCGACCGGATGAGCTCCCTCGTCGCCGACATCACGGAGCTCTCGACGGCCGGACTCGCGTCGACCCTCGACCGGGAGCCGGTCGACATCGAGGCGTTCACCGCCTCGGTCCACGAGAAGGCCACGGCGATCTCGCCCGAACACGAGTGGACCCTGGGCGAGCAGGCCGAACTCACCGCGGACGTCGACGCCGGGCGCTTGGCCCAGGCCTGGCTGCAGCTCGCGGACAACGCCGCGAAGTACTCCCCGGCCGGGTCGACGATCGTGATCTCGAGCCGGTTCGACGAGTCGGACGACCCGGCGCTCGTGCTCTCCGTCTCCGACGACGGGCCCGGGGTGCCGGAGGCGCTCCGCGAACGCATCTTCGACCGGTTCACCCGGGTGAGCGGTGGACGGGGTGTCGCAGGCTCCGGCCTCGGCCTGTCGATCGTGCAGGCGATCGCCGCGGCACACGGCGGGTGGGCCGAGGTCGAGGACACGCAGCAGGCCGGCTCCCTCTTCAGCATCCGACTGCCGCTCGCGGTGGCGGACGACGACGAGGGGTCCGACGCTGACCTCGACCTCGACCCGGACGAGACCGCGGCGATCCCCCGCAGCGCGATGGCCCAGGCGATCGCGCTGCGAGAGGCGCAGGCGGCTCAGGACGCCGCTGCGGCGCAGACGGCCGCGGCGATGCAGGCCGGACCGACACCCGGCGATGCACGCCCCGCGAACGACGCACCACCGCGCTCGCAAGCGCCGTCCCCTGAGGACGACTTCCCGGACCTCGTCGACACCTCGGCTCGGCGGAGTGCACCGGAGGACCACGCATGAGCCGGATCCTGGTCGCCGAGGACGAGACGCGGATCTCCGCGTTCGTGAGCAAGGGCCTGCGTGCCGCCGGCCACACGGCGGACGTGACGGTCGACGGCTCGCAGGTCGTCGAGCTGGCGGAGAGCGGCGACTTCGACCTGCTCGTCCTCGACATCGGACTCCCCGGCGTCGACGGCTTCGAGGTGCTCAGACGGCTCCGCGACGACGGCAGCGAGCTCCCCGTCATCATCCTGACCGCCCGCGATTCCGCGCGAGACCTCGTGGCGGGCCTCGACGGCGGAGCGAACGACTACATGTCGAAGCCCTTCCGGTTCGAGGAGCTCCTGGCCAGGATCCGCCGACGCCTGGCGGAGCGGGCACCGGCGTCGACCACCGCCGTCCAGGAACGGCTGTCGGTCGGTCATCTGGAGCTCGAGCTGCGCGAACGGCGCGTCCTCGTCGACGGTGTGCCGGTCGAGCTGTCCACCCGCGAGTTCGCCCTGGCCGAGGAGTTCTTCCGCCACCCGGACCAGATCCTCAGCCGGGAGGAACTCCTCAGCCGGGTCTGGGGCTACGACTTCGATCCCGGTTCGAACGTCGTCGACGTCTACGTGCGGTATCTCCGGAACAAGATCGGCAAGGACGCCATCGCGACGGTCCGCGGAGCCGGCTACCGCCTCAGCACGAGAGCGCAGTAGCGGCCGTCATTCCCCACGGATGACGACAGTTACTGCGCTCTCGCGCGCGGCTGTGGACAACGCTGGGGCAGGATTCCGCCGGCTTGCGAAGGTATGGGGATGCGACCCCCTCGACCGTTGCCCGCGCATCTCGTCGGCCGCGCGTTCACGACCGACGACGTCGGACTGCACGGCCAGTCGATCGGACGTCTGCGGGGGCGGGATCTCTCGGCCCCGCATCGCGGCGTGCGGACGGTCGGCGTCGATCTCGACACCGTGCGCGGACGGTGTCGGGCGTACGAACCGCTCCTCGGACGCTCGCGGGTCTTCAGCCACGTCACCGCGGCCCTGCTCCTCGACCTGCCCCTCCCACCCCGGGTCGCCTCCGCGCCGGAGCTCCATGTCGGTGCACGCGACGGGACGACACCTCCCCGAGCGCGTGGCATCGTCGGCCATCGCCTGGCTCCCGAGACCGTCGTCGCCTTCGCCCATGGGCACCCGGTGACCGCCGCACTCGACACCTGGCGTTCGCTCGCGGATGTCCTGCCACAGGAGGAACTCGTCGCCGTCGGGGACCGCATCGTGTCCGGCGTGCGGACGGGGACGGATCGGACCGATGTGCTCGCGTCCGTCGCCGATCTCCGGCAGGCGGCCCTCGAGCACCGAGGACGACGCGGAGCAGCTGCGCTCAGATGGGCCGCAGCACGCGTCAGGGCCGGGGTCGACTCCCGTCCCGAATCGCTCCTCCGCCTCGCGGTCGTCGAAGCGGGGCTTCCCGAGCCGCTCGTCGGACACCCCGTCGTCGTCGATCACGGGGGCTTGACGCTCCACCCGGACCTCGCGGACACCCGCGCGCGACTGTTTTACGAATACGAGGGCGACTTCCACCGGACCGAGCGCCACCGGTTCCTGGACGACATCCATCGGCGGGAACTGCTTGAAGATGCAGGGTGGCGGGTGATCCGCGTCACTGCCGACGACCTCTTCGCCCGCCGACAGCAGTTCCTCAGGCGGATCCGGCACCTCCACGCCACGAGAGCGCAGTAGCGGTCGTCATCCGGACGGGATGACGACCGTTCCTGCGCTCTCGTGGCTCAGAGGGCGAGATCGGCGATCGCGACCCGGTCCTTCGTGCCGGCGGCCCGGTCCCAGAGCTCGACGAAGCCCTCGGTGGCCTCGCGACCGACGACCACCACGACGGGCACGCCGATCAGCTCGGCGTCGCCGAACTTGACGCCCGGGGACACCTTGCCGGTGCGGTCGTCATAGAGGACATCCTTCCCGCTCGCCTCGAGCGAGGCCACGAGTTCCTCGGCCACCTCGAAGATCGCCGCGTCTCGTCCTGCTGCGACGACGTGCACGTCGAACGGGGCGACGGCCTTCGGCCAGATGAGGCCGCGCTCGTCGTTGTTGCCCTCGGCGATGATCGCGAGGATGCGGGTGATCCCGATGCCGTAGGAGCCCATGGTCACCGTGACGAGCTTGCCGTTCTCGTCGAGCACCTTCAGTCCGAGCGCCTCGGCGTACTTGCGCCCGAGCTGGAAGACGTGTCCGATCTCCATGCCTCGAGCGAGCTCGACCGGTCCGGAGCCGTCGGGCGCGGGGTCGCCCGCGCGGACCTCGGCCGCCTCGACGAAGCCGTCGGCGGTGAAGTCGCGCCCGGCGACGAGGCCGAAGACGTGCTGCTGATCGACGTTCGCGCCGGTGATCCACTCGGTGCCGTCGACGACCCGAGGGTCGAGGAAGTACCGGATCTCCGTTGCCGACTCCTCACCGAGGACGGGCCCCTGCGGGGACCACGGTCCGATGTAGCCCTTGACGAGCCCAGCGTTCGCGGCGAAGTCCGCTTCGGTCGCGGCCTCCACCTCCGCGGGGCTGAAGGCCACCTCGACGCGCTTGAGGTCGACGTCGCGGTCGCCCGGCAGGCCGATGACGACCAGCTCGCGTGTGCCGTCGAGGTGCCGCAGTGCCAGCACGACGTTCTTGAGGGTGTCGGCGGCTGTCCAGGCCCGTCCGTCTTCGCGCGGGTGCCGCTCGTTGGCGAGGTCGACGAGCGTCGAGATCGTCGGGGTGTTCGGCGAATCGAAGACCGTCGCGGGTGCCAGACCCTCGATGGGGCGGGCCTCCGGGACCTCGGTGGTGTAGGCCTCGACGTTGGCGGCGTACCCGCCGGCCGAACGCACGAAGGTGTCCTCACCGACCGCGGTGGGGTGCAGGAACTCCTCGCTCCGTGAACCGCCCATCGCGCCGGCGTCGGCCTGCACGATCTCGTACTCCAGGCCGAGCCGCGTGAAGATGCGCTCGTAGGCGTCGCGCTGCGCCTGGTAGCTCGCGTCGAGCCCGGCATCGGACACGTCGAACGAGTAGGCGTCCTTCATGGTGAACTCACGACCGCGCAGGAGGCCTGCCCGGGGACGGGCCTCGTCGCGGTACTTGTCCTGGATCTGATAGATCGACAGGGGCAGGTCCTTGTAGGAGGAGTACAGGTCTTTCACGAGCAGGGTGAAGACCTCCTCATGCGTCGGCGCCAGCAGGTAGTCGGCACCCTTGCGGTCGTGCAGGCGGAAGAGGGCGTCGCCGTACTCCTCCCACCGGCCGGTGACCTCGTAGGGCTCGCGCGGCAGGAGCGCGGGGAAGTGCACCTCGAACGCGCCGGCGTTCGCCATCTCCTCGCGGACGATGGCCTCGATCTTGTTCTTCACCCGCAACCCGAGCGGCAACCAGGCGAAGACACCCGGCGCCTGGCGTCGGATGTACCCCGCCCGCACCAGCAGGCGGTGACTCGTCACCTCCGCGTCGGAAGGGTCTTCACGGAGCGTACGGAGGAAGTAATTCGAAAGGCGCGTAACCACCTGTCCATGCTAGTCCGTCACACGCAGGCAGCCCGGAACCGCTACCAGGGGCGATCGGCGAAGTTCCCGTTGTCGTTGTTCCGACCGCGGTTCTTGGCGTCCTCGGTCGACTTGTCCTGCTGGGCGTCCTGGCCGGCGTCCTTCAACTTGTCGACCTTCCCGTCGACCTCGCTGTCACCGGTACCGCTCGAGCCGCTCGAGTCGCCGTCGCCCTGTCCCCCGTTCGAAGGATCCTGCTGGCCCTGCCCGCCGGACCGGTCGCGCTGGTCGGTCGCATCCTGACGTTTGCGGTCGATGCGATCGCCGGTGTCCTGCAGGTTCTCACCGGGCGTACCCTTCGGATCGATCACGTCGGGCTGCTGCCCGGTTCCGCCCTGGTCATCCTGGTCGCCCTGATCGCCCTGGTCACCTTGACCGCCCTGGTCGTCCTGACCTCCTTGACCACCTTGATCACCCTGGTCCTGCGGGTCCTGCGGGTCCTGCGGGTCCTGCGGGTCCTGCGGGTCCTGCGGGTCCTGCGGGTCCTGGGGGTCCTGCGGGTCCTGCGGGTCCTGGGGGTCCTGGGGGTCCTGGGGGTCCTCGTTCTGATCCTGGGACTCCCCCTCGAAGCAGCCCTCGCCCTCGTCGACGATCCGCTTCGCCGTGTCGTAGAGGTTGATGGCGCCCTGGAAGAACTGGCCCTTCACGTACTCGTCGGCCTGGGTCTCGTACGCGCGCGCCAGGTTGACCCGGACGATGCAGGCGGTCTCCTCCGTCGGCGCGAGCTCGAGCGCCTTCCCGAGGTCGTCGGTCCCCTGCACCCAGTCCTGCCCGGCCGCGGCTGCGGTGCCCCGGTCGAACCAGGCGATCCACGGCTCGACGACGTTCGCCGTGAAGAGGTGCCCCGCGCTCAGCTGCGCCCCGGAGTAGTCCTCGGCGCGGTATTCGGCGATCGCCGACTGCGCGACGACCGGCAGACTCACGAACTTGACCCCGACGACGAGGGCGACGAGCACCAGCGGAAGGGACCACCAGAACAGCCGACGGCGCAACCGGGCGACCTCGGCCGGGGCCAGCGGCGGACGCCGCGGTTCCTCGAGTCGTGGCCGTGGCTCCGGGCTGCGCGGCGCGTCGTCGGGCCGGTCGGTGCGGGTCCGATCGTCGAAGAGGGTCATGCCTGCCCACCCTTCGTCCGTCGGAGCTCGCCCAGCGCGCCGACCAGGCCGGGGAGCTCGGTGAGGAGCAGCACACCGAACCCGAGCGCGAACACCCAGTACAGCTCATCGGTGCGCCGGATGTCCACCTCGTCCTCGACGGTGACGCCGCCGACGGCGAGGCCGTCGAGTGCGTCGTCGAGCGACGCGCCGGGTGTCCTGATCTCCGACTCGACGCCGAGCTGCGACGCGATCGTCTCGAGTGCGCCCGGATCCAGCCGGGACACGGCGGGCTCACCGGTCGAGTAGTCCTGGATGTAGCGGACGCTGCCGTCCTGGTACCCGGAGAACTCGCGCATGGTCCCACCGGCCTCGGTCCCGTAGCCGAGCACGCCACCGCCGCCGATGAGCGGTGCGATGCTCTCGAACGATCCGGGCGCCGCGCCACTCGTCTGCTCGCCGTCACCGAGGTAGAACATGATCCGGTTCCGACCCGGCTCCTGCTCCTCGGCCTGGGTCAGCAGCGTGGTCATGAACTCCACCGGAGCGTCGATGCTGCTGCCGCGGGAGTAGGTGGTGATCTCCTGCGTCATCGCCTCCACAGCCGACCGGAGCGCCGTCGCGTCCGTCGTGAGGGGCATGCGCTGGACGGCCACGGCGTCGAACGTCACGAGGGCGTATCGGGCACCGGCCAGCCGGTCGGCGATACCGGTGATGTCGGCCTTCGCACCGTCGAGTCGGGTCGGCGGCTTCGGGGCGCCGTTCTCGTCCGTCCCCGACGCGGTCTCGTCCGGCCAGTCCTCGGCAGCCATCGAGCTCGTCGTGTCCACGACGAAGTAGACGTCGAGGTCGCCCATCGCGGACGGTGGGCGATGGTTGCCGGGGATGGTCGGTCGGAGGGCGATGATCACGAGCACGACGACCATGGCCAGTCGGGCGATCCAATGCCAGGCTCCTGGCCGCCGCACCCCGGCGAGGAACTGCCAGACGGCGAAGGCCGCGAGGACGGTGCCGAGCACGGCGACGGCCCAGATCGGCAGAACGGGGTTGATGGTCATCGGCGCAACCTCCAGGCGAGCAGCATGAGCGCCGCGAGGCCGCCGAACGCCGCCAGCACGAACACGAACGGCTCGTCGACCTGCACGAGCTGTTTGGCGCCCTTCAGCGTCTTCGTCTGCTCCGCCGTGATCTGCTGGACGATGCCGCCGACCGCGCCGGGGTCGGCGAGCGCGTAGTAGTCCCCGCCGGTGGACGTCACGACCTCGTCCATCTCCGCGGCGAGGTCGTCGAGGTAGTCCTTGCTGGAGACGTCGCCGGGGTTGATCCCGTACACCGTCACGTCCTGCGCCTTCGCGTAGGCGCCGGCCTCCTTGAGCGTGAGGATCGGCTCGCCCGCGACGTAGTTGTCGGTCGCGAGCACGATCGAGCGCGACCGTTCCTCGCCGACCTGGTCGAACCGCATGACGCAGGACCCGAGACCGTCGCCGATGAGGGACGAGCCGTTCCCGAGATCGGTGCCGTTCCAGTACTCGTAGTCGCTCTCCGGCGAGGTGAGGTCCTCGACGAGGTGGTCGAGCTGCGCTGCCACGTAGTCGTAGTCGCTCGTCAGCGGGAAGTACGTGGTCGCGGACGCGTTGAACAGGACGAGCGCGATCCGCTCACCGTCGAACCGCTGCACGAGCTTCTCGAACACCCCGACCAGCGCGGCGTCGTACTCCGTCATCGACCCGGACACGTCGAGGCAGAGCACGATGTCGCGGTTGCGCAGTTCGGGCTGGAACACCGTCGTGCTCACCACGCGTGACCCGAGGGCCGTGCCGGCGAGCAGCAGCACCCCGAGCGCGGCGATCGTCGCGATGATGAGGCGCCGGTACCGCGACAGCGCGCGACGGTAACCGGGGAGCGCGGTGAGCCGTTCGGAGTGCGCGACCCACAGGGGCTCGGCGTTCGCCTTCCGGCGCCGCCCGGTGCGGGCCACGAGGACGACGACGGCGACCACCGTGGCCACGGCGAGGAGCCAGACGAGCGGCATCCACCAGTAGATCAGCTCCACGTCGTCACCACCTGGCGGGCGAGCGTGGCGGCCTCGGCGACGCTGCCCGTCTCGGCCTCGCGGAACTCGACCGGGTAGTAGGCCGACACGGCACGACTGAGTGGCGCGAGTCCGGCGCGATCGAGGTCTGCGAGGGTCATGACCTGGGCGCGGACGCCGCTGGACTCGTGCGCGTACATCCGGAGGATCGCGCCGAGCCGTTGGTGGGCGCGCCGCGTACTCAGGGCGCCGTCCCCGTGCTCGCGCTCGATCTCGCCGATGAGCGCGAGGTAGCGGTCGCGCAGGACGGTCGGCGACGGCTGCGGCGCCGGGCGCGG
>NZ_JACYTW010000087.1:0-10690 GCF_014841395.1 Plantibacter sp. CFBP 13570
GACCGGCGGCGTGCGGTCGGGGGTGCCCCAGCCGGTGCCGAGGAACTCGCGGAACGCCGGCACCTCGGCCAGGCGGGGCAGCTTCGGGTCCGGGTTCGCCGGGCGCGGCATGGACGTGGCTGGTGCCTCCGTGGTGGCCGGCGCGAGGCCCGCCGTCTGCTCGGGCGCCTGCTGCTGCGTGTCGGTCATGCCTGCTCCTCATCCGCGCGACGGCCGCCGCGCTCGTCCACCATCGAGAACAGGCGGCGCACCACGGCGGCGTCCTGGATCCCGTCGTGCTCGTACTCGTTCGTGACCCAGGCGGTCGCCCCGCCGACGGCGTCGACCGTCTCCAACTGCAGCTGCGCGTCCACGTACATGTCGTCGAAGTACACGGCCGCGGCGAGCGGCACCGTGCTCGCCTGCAGGACCGCGGGGTCGTACAGCGGGTCCCAGTCGGTCTTGGCCGCCAGTCGCTCCACTGCACCCTGGAAGGGCCGGAGCGAGCGGATCTCCTCGAACATCCAGGGATAGACCATCTCGCCCGTGAACAGCAGCGGCCTGGCCGTCTCGGCGAACGCCGGCCGTGCATCGCGCTCGGCCTGCGCCGCCCACGCGGTCGCCCCCGCGCCGGCGGCACCGTAGATGCTCTCCTGCAGGGCGATGAAGAGGGGGTTGTCGACGTAGGACGTCCTCCCCCAGGCCTGCGCCAGGAAGGTGTCGCTCAAGCGGTCGCCGCTGTCGAACGCCTCGTCGAGCAGCCAGTGGAGACGCTCGTAACCGGGCTTCATCCCGAAGTCGATCCCGAGGTTCTGGAAGCGCCGCACGGTGAGTCGATCGCCGTCCGGCAGGAGCACCTCCTCGGCGGCGAGTCGGTCGGCGATCCGCGCGACGGTGTCGACGTCCTGGGGGTACCATTCAGCGAAGGCCAGGTTCTTGCGCTCGGTGCGCGGATAGGTGCGTCGGTAGACCTCCGCCGCCGACGGGTGGATGCCCGCCAGACCGCCGGTGACGTAGCAGGCGGCCAGTCCCTCCGGGGCTCGCGAGAGGTAGGTGAGGGTGAGGAACCCGCCGTAGCTCTGACCGAGCGTCGACCAGCGACGGCCACCGAAGACGGTGCGGCGCAGGTACTCGGCGTCGTCGACGATCGAGTCTGCCCGGAAGCGTTCCAGGTACTCGGCCTGTGCGGCAGCGTCACCGACGGCCGCGATGGACCGGCCGTCGATCCTGGTGCTCCGCCCGGTGCCGCGCTGGTCGAGCAGCACGAGCCGGAAGGTGCGGAGGGCCTCGGCGATCCAGCCGTCCCTGGACACCGGACGCGGGCCTTTGCCGCCCGGTCCGCCCTGGAGGAACACGAGGACCGGGAGCTGTTCCTCGCGACGCAGGGGGTCGACGAGTTCGCGGGCGAACACGCTGATCGTGCGGCCCTCGTCGGGCCGTCGCCAGTCGAGCGGGACGTCGACCGTGTGGTCGGTCACGTGGATCCCCGGCAGCAGGGAGGTGGTGGTGCGGTGGGTCATGCCTGTGTCCTTCCGGCGGCCGGTCCGTGCGTCCGCTCCTGTTCGAGCATGGTGGCACGCGCGGCCTCCCAGCTCGGGTCGATCGTGGGCACGGCGGCGAGCAGGGTCTTCGTGTACTCGTCCTGCGGGTGGTCGAAGATCGCCTCGCGGTCACCCTGCTCGACCACCTTGCCCCGGTGCATGACCGCGACGTCGTGCGCGATCTGCCGCACGACGGCGAGGTCGTGCGCGATGAACAGGTAGCTCAGACCGCGCTCGGCCTGCAGGTCGCGCAGCAGGTCGATGATGCGTGCCTGCACCGACACGTCGAGCGCCGACACCGCCTCGTCGCAGATCACGAGCTTCGGGGAGACGGCGAGCGCCCTGGCGATCCCGATGCGCTGGGCCTGGCCGCCGGAGAACTGCCGCGGATAGCGCTGGAGGTGGTCGGGGTTCAGGCCGACGCGGTCGAGCAGGTCGCGCACGAGGGCACGCTTGCCCTGCTTCGGGGTGATGCCCTGGTAGTCGAGCGGTGCCGACACGATGCGCTCGACGGTGTGCCTCGGGTTGAGGGAGGAGAACGGGTCCTGGAAGACGACCTGCACCTTCGCCCGGAACGCGGCGAGCGCCGGCCCACGCGCAGTGGTGACGTCCTCGCCGTCGAAGGTGATCGTGCCGGCGGTCGGTTCGATGAGCTTCGCGATCATCCGCGCGGTCGTCGACTTGCCGCTGCCCGACTCCCCGACGATGCCGAGCGTCTCGCCGGCGCGGACGGCGAACCCGACGTCGTCGACGGCGCGGAACTGCGTGGTGCGTGCGCGGAACGCGCCGTCGCCCCTCGTGGTGAAGTCCTTCGTGAGCCCGGTGGCCTGCAGGAGCACTGGTGCGTCGTTCATGCCTGTCCCTCTCCGGTCGTGGCGGGTGCCGTCGGCCGCTCGGTGAACGGGTCGTCGATCCGCGGGAGGGCGTCGAGGAGCGCCCGGGTGTACGCCGCCTGCGGCCGGGAGAAGATCTGTTCGGCCGTGCCCATCTCGACGGGGTCGCCGCCGCGCATGACGAGCACGTCGTCGGCGACCTGACTGACGACGGCGAGGTCGTGGGTGATGAAGATCATGCCGGCACCGGTCTCCCGTTGCAGCTCGGAGAGGAGGTCGAGGATCTGCGCCTGGACGGTGACGTCGAGCGCCGTCGTCGGTTCGTCCGCGATGAGCAGGTCGGGTTCCAGACAGAGCGCCATGGCGATCATGATGCGCTGCCGCATGCCGCCAGAGAACTGGTGCGGGTAGTGGTCGACCCGCCGGGAGGCGTCCGCGATGCGGACCCGTTCGAGGGCCTCGATCGTGACGGCCCTGGCGGCCTTCCGGGACCCGCCGCGATGGGCGCGGTACGCCTCCTCGATCTGCAACCCGACGGTGTAGTACGGGTTGAGCGAGGAGAGCGGGTCCTGGAAGACCATCGCGATCCGATCGCCGCGCACTCGGCGCATCTCGCGGTCGCTGCGACCGACGAGCTCGTGTCCGCTCAGCCGGACGCTGCCGGTCGTACGCCCGCCGTTCGGGAGCAGTCCCATGATCGCGAGCGAGGTCATGGACTTGCCGGAGCCGGACTCGCCCACGATGCCGAGGGTCTGACCGTGCTGGACCGCGAACGACGCCTTCCGCACCACGTCGATGTCGCCGGAGGTGGTCGGGAAGGTGACCGTGAGGTCGTCGACCTCGAGCAGCGCTGCACCGGGGACGGGCAGGGAGATGGTCCTGGTGACGGTGGGGCTCATGCGCTCTTCACTCTCACTCTCGGGTCGAGGAACGTGTACACGACGTCGACCACGACGTTGCCGATGACCACGAAGAACGCGGCCAGGAGGGTGACGCCCATGATGACGGGCTGGTCGTTCTTCGCGATCGAGTCGGCGGCGAGCTTGCCGACGCCGTTCAGTCCGAACACCGTCTCGGTGATGAGGGCGCCCCCGAGGAGGCCCGCGAAGTCCATGCCGAAGAGCGTGACGACGGGGGTGAGCGCGGGCCGCAGCGCGTGGCGGCGCAGGATGAGCGGCGCGGGCAGGCCCTTCGCCCGGGCGGTCCGCATGAAGTTCTCACCGAGGGTGTCGATGACGTTCGCCCGGACGAGCCTCGCGTACATCGACGCGTAGCCGAGGGCGAGCACGATCCACGGCATGAGGTAGTTCTGGAACCACCGGACCGGGTCCTCGGCGAAGGGCACGGCCTGCGGGAACGGCAGGATCTGCAGCTGCACCACGAGGACGTACTGCAGGAGGAGCGCGAGGAAGTAGTTCGGCAGGCTGATGCCGGCGAGGGCGACCATCATCGCGCCACGGTCCCAGCCGGTCCCCTGCTTGACGGCGCTGAGCAGGCCACCGCTGACGCCGACGAGCAGCCAGAGGACCGCCGCACCGATCGCGACCGTCGCGGTCACGGGGAAGCGCGCGGTGATCATGTCCATGACGGACTCGTTGGTCTGGAAGCTGAAGCCGAGGCACGGTGCCGCGCAGGAGACCGCCGAGGCGCCCTCCCCGTAGCTCCGGCCCATGACGATCCCCCGGATGAACTCGAGGTACTGCTGCCAGAACGGCTGGTCGAGCCCGAGCTGCGCCCGGATCTGGTCGATGCGGTCGGGGGTGCAGGTCTTGCCGCAGATCTGCACCGCCGGGTCGGGCGACAGCAGGAAGAAGATGACGTAGGTGAAGAGGCTGATGAGCAGCAGGATGCCGATCGCCGACGCGATGCGGCGCAGGAGGTAGAGGGTCATGAGGCGGCGTCTCCCGAGTCGAGGGCCTTGCGCAGGCGGTCGCCGAGCACGGTGAAGGACAGCACCGTGAGGAACAGGAAGGTGCCGGGGATCAGGAAGTACATCGGGTCGACCGCGTACCAGCCGACCGCGGTCGCGATCATCTGGCCCCAGCTCGGCGTGGGCGGGGTGACGCCGACACCGAGGAAGGAGAGGCCCGCCTCCGTGCCGATGTAACCGGGAACGGCGAGGGTGGCCAGGACGATGATGGTGCCGCGGAGGTTCGGCAGGATCTCGCGGAAGACGATGCGGATGCCTCCGGCACCCGAAGCGCGCGCCGACTCGACGAACTCGCTCGTCCGCAGCGACATCGCCTGACCGCGCACCACCCGGGCGGTGTACGGCCAGCCGAAGAGGCTCAGCACCACGACGAGCAGGACCGGTCGGTTGCCGGCGGGCAGGGCCGACAGGAGCGCGATCATGAAGATGAGCGACGGGAACGCCATGAGGAAGTCCATGACGCGGGAGACGACCTGGTCGACCCACCCGCCGTAGAAGCCGGCGAGCATGCCGAGCACGACGCCGAGCACGGTGGTGACGATCGTCGCCGAGACGGCGATCGACAGCGACACCTGCGCACCGAAGGCGATGCGCGCGAAGATGTCGCGTCCGTTCCCGGGTTCGACCCCGAACCAGTGCTCGGCGGAGATCCCGCCGAGGTTGCCGATCGGCACGCCGCCGAGGTCGGAGTCCACCGCCGACTTGTCGAAGGTGTACGGACCCCAGCCGCTGATCGCGGTGATCAGCGGGGCGAGGATCGCGAGCAGCACGACGAGCACGATGAACGCGACGCTGAGCAGCACCGGTGGGCTGGAACGGAGGGTGGCGATCACCCGCCGCGCGGGGGTGGGCGCACCGACCGGCGCACCCACCTCCTCGGCGACGGTGGTCAGCTCACTGGGAACGGACGACGACATCTGCGGCTACCGGCTTTCCGACTACTTGCCGGCCGAGGACAGGCCGACGGAGACGTAGTCGATGCCACCGGAGTACCCGGCGTGCGAGTACGCACCGGCGACGTTGGCTCCGACGACCATGACCGTCTTCTCGAACAGCAGCGGCACCGTCGGCACGAGCTTCTGGATCTGCTCGTCGAGCGCGCCCCAAGCGGCGTTGGCCTCGTCGGTGTCGGTCATCGCGCGGATCTCGGCGATGCGCTCGTTGACGGCGGGGTCGTTCAGCTGCGCGATGTTCGAGTTGCCCTTCGGGAAGATCTGCGAGCCGTCGAAGAGCGGCGGCAGGAAGGTCGAACCGGAGGCCCAGTCCGGGCACCAGCCGGTGATGGCGGCGTCGTTCTGCTGCGACGTCGTGCCGATGACCTCGTAGTAGGTCGAGGTGTCGATGAGGTTGAAGTTCACCGTGATGCCGGCCTTCGCGAGCGCCTGCTGCACCGCCTCGGCCTGCGCCTGCATCTTGGGCTGGCTGCGGATGTCGAGCGTGAAGGAGAAGCCGTCGGGGAGGCCCGCCTCGGCGAGGAGTTCCTTGGCCTTCTCCGGGTCGCCTGCGTTGTCCTTGCTCGGGTAGAGGTCGAACTCGGTGTGACCGGCGACGGTGGGCGGCAGCATGGTGGTCGCGATGTCCGCGAGCTGCGATCCGCCCGAGGCGTCCTTCACCGACTCGCGGTCGATGGCGTAGGCGATGGCCTGGCGGACCAGCGGGTTGTCCATGTTCGGCTTGGTCGTGTTCAGACCCATGTACGTGGTGCAGCCCTGGAGACCGGCGATGGTCCGTGCCTTGAGTGCCGGCGTCTGGATCCGGGAGATGGAGGCCGCCTGGACGGATCCGGCGATCGCGTTCGCGTCGTCACCCTGGCCGGCGATCATGCGCTCGTCGATGGTCGAGGCGTCGAGGCCGAAGGTGAAGTCGAAGCCGTCCGGGTAGGCCTTGCGGACGTCGTCCGTCTTCGGGTCCCACGAGTCGTTGCGGACGAGCTTCAGCTGCGAACCGCGCTCGTAGCTGTCGACCTTGTAGGGGCCGGAGGCGATCGGCATCTTGTCGAGGCTCGTCGTCGTCACCCGCTCGGTGTCGGCCGGGAAGGGCGTGAAGCTGTTCTGCCCGACGACGCTCGCGAAGTCGGCGAACGGCTCCTTGAGCGTGAAGACGATGGTCTGGTCGTCCGGCGTCTGGATGGACGGCAGGTCACCCGTGATGTACGGGCCCTCGTACGAGTCCGTCCCGGCGATCGTCAGGCGGGCGTAGGGCGATCCGACGGCGATGGCCGGGTCGAAGGAGCGCTCGACGCCGAACTTGACGTCCTTGCTCGTGATCGGCGTGCCGTCCTCGAACTTGAGGTCGTCCTTGAGCGTGAACGTCCACTGGAGGCCGTCGTCGCTCACCGTGCCGAGGTCGGTCGCGAGGTCGGGGACCATCTCGGTGCCCTTGGCGCCCTCGCCCGTGGACTGCGTCGTCAACGTGCGGTAGATGAGGCGGTAGAAGTTGTTCACGCCGCCGTCGAAGCCCTGGACCGGGTCGAGGTGCGAGAAGTCCGCGTTGAGGAGGACGTCGACGGTGCCGCCCTTCACCGGGGTGCTGGACGGTCCGTCACCTCCCGAGCCCGAACCCGCGGAGGTACACCCCGCGAGGAGGAGGACGGCCGCCGCCGCGAGGGCGGTGATGGAGAATCGTTGCTTCATGACGCTCTGCTTTCGTGTCGATCGGGCGGGTCGCCCGAGGGTGGAGAGGGTGGAGCGGGGTCGAGGGGCGGGAGGAGGTCAGCGGGCGCGGAACCAGACGCGCATGGCACCCGGTTCGCGGTTGCCCCAGAGGGCGTAGGGGATGAGGGTCGCGGTGGTCTGCGTCACCGAGGCCGTCGTCTCGGTGTCGGCGAGCGGTGCCGCGGCCGGCTCGGCCTCGGGCGCACCGGAGAGGACCGGGTAGAGCACGGCCGGAGCGGGGGCGTCGATCACCGCCGGGACGAGGAGCGCGACGGCGTCGATCCCCTCCCGGTCCAGGATCCGACGGTGCTCGACGACCGCGCGATCCGCGTCGGCTCCGGAGAACCGCAGGAGGTCGAGGTCCGCCGTCGTGTCCTGCTGCTCGGCGCAGGAGACGATCGGTCCGCGGACGAAGGCGATCGAGCCGCGGAGGGCGTCGACGGAGGGGTGCGCGCCGTGGGCCCGGACCGGCATCGGGAGGTCGAGCTCCACGGTGTCGCCGGCACGCCACCACCGCCGGACACGGATCCACCCGTCGACGGGTTCGAGCGGCGCGGTCGACCCGCCCACGCGGATGGAGCCGCCCACGACCCACGCGGGGATGCGGATCGCGAGCTCGACCTCGTCGTCGGCGGCGGTGTCCACCGTCACGGTGACCGCTCCGTCCCACGGATACGCGGTGTCGACGGTGACGGAGAGCCGCTCGGTCGTGATCGACGCCGCGGTGAGGTGGGCGACTTCGACACCGGCGGGGGTCGACGTCGCGAGGTGATCCTGCAGCTCCGCGGTCCAGCGCACGATGTTCGGCGGGCAGCACGGGCAGCCGAACCAGCTCCGTCTGAGGAGTTCGCCGTCCGCCTCCGCCCCCGACCGCTGCAGGTGGTCGGGGCGACGCTGCAGCGGGTTGTCGTAGAAGAAGGCCATGCCGTCCGCGGAGAGGCCGGCGGCGTAGGCGTTGTAGAGGACGGTCTCGACGGTGTCGAGGACGGCCGCCGACCCGGTCGCGAGGTACAGGCGCCAGCCCCACTGCATGACGGCGATCGCCGCACACGTCTCGCTGTAGGAGCGTTCGGACGGCAACTCGTAGCGGTCGCCGATCGCCTCGTCGGAGTGTCGACTCCCGAGGCCGCCCGTGAGGTAGAGCTTCGTCTCCACCATGTCGTCCCAGAGCCGCTGCAGCGACGCGAGCAGCTCCTGGTCGCCGCGTTCGAGGGCGACGTCGGTCGCTCCGGCTGCCAGGTACGCCATGCGGACGGCGTGTCCGGTCACGGAGTCGAGGTCGCGCAGTGGGGCCGAGTCCTGGAAGTACTCGGCGGGGAAGACCCGGAGCTCGACCGTGCCGTGGCCGCGTCGGTCGATGAACGCGCTCGCGAGCTCGAGGTAGGACGGCTCGCCGGTCTCGCGAAAGAGCTCCACCAGGGCCATCTCGACCTCGGGGTGCCCGCACACCTGCGGGTCGCCGTCCGGTCCGAACCGTTCGACGGCGAGGTCGGCGAAGGCCCGTGCGACGTGCAGCAGACGGTCGTCGCCGAGACGACGCTTCGCGGCGACCGCCGCCTGGATGAGGTGCCCGAGGTTGTACAGCTCGTGGCCCCAGGCGAGGTCCTCCCAGGGTTCCTTCTCGATCTCCGGAGCCTGGAAGTAGGAGTTGAGGTAGCCGTCGTCGCGCTGCGCGGCTTCGATGACGCCGACGGCCTCCTCGTAGAAGTCGCGGACGTCGCCGGGTGCCGCCCCGACGACCTCGTCCTCGGCGAGCAGGTAGGCGAGGCCTTCGAGGGTCTTGAAGACGTCCGTGTCGAGGAACGGGTAGCGTCCGCGGAAGCGTGACGTGCCGTCCCCCGGGTCGGCGATCCGGGCGAGGTTGTCGAGGTTGCCGGCCAGGCGGAGCTGCTCGATCGAGTGCGGGACGGTGGCGTCCCGGTTCCGACGCTGCCACGCACCGAGTTCGCCGTCTCCCAGCGCGACCTGTCCGGCGCCCAGCGGGATGCGGACTCCTGCGATCGGTGCGACGGCGGCGTACCGGCCTCCCGCGTGCACCGCGGTGCTCGCTGCTCGGGCGTCTTCGTCGAAGCTCATGGGCGACAGGCCTTTCTGTACCGTGTGACACAGTACACGGATCCGGGTTTGTGGTGGGTGACACATTACTCACCTGTTCCAGCGGACTGTCAAGCGCCGACGACCGATTCCAGGAGATGGAAACACAGCCGTAACGCGCCACTCCCAGCAGACTCCTCGCCGGATGCGCTACGCTGGAGGAACTTGCGTGCGATCGCACCCTCCGGTGCGGTACTCGCTTGCGTCGTAGAACGCTCCCTCTCTCCCCTGCGCGGCACCCAGCGGTGCATGCCAGGGTCGATGACACTTCATACGGCGAACGGATGCGCGACCTGCGCCTTCGCCACCTCCCACCAGCGACGACGCCGACGGAAGCACGCCGTACCATCCACGTGAGTCATCACGTGCGTGGTCATCCCGGCAGTGCCCGCTACCGCACACGAGTGCGCCGGCAGCCGTCATCGAAGCTCGTGGCCGTGCCTGAAAGAGACACACACCCATGACCGAAGCAACCATCACCTTCGACGCCCTCGGCGTCCCGGCACCACTCGTCGCCTCCCTCGCGAAGGACGGCAAGACGAGCGCGTTCCCCATCCAGATCGACACGCTCCCCGACACCCTCGGCGGACGCGACGTCCTCGGCCGCGGCAAGACCGGCTCCGGCAAGACCCTCGCCTTCAGCATCCCGATGGTCGCCCGTCTCGGCGGCGCCCTCGCCGGTGGCAAGCGCCGCCCGGGTCGCCCGCTCGGACTCGTCCTCGCACCGACGCGCGAGCTCGCCACCCAGATCGCCGCGGTCATGCAGCCGCTGGCCGACGCCTACTCGCTGAAGACCACCACGATCTTCGGCGGCGTCTCGCAGAAGCGTCAGGAAGAGGCGCTCCGCGCCGGCGTCGACATCGTCATCGCCTGCCCCGGCCGCCTCGAGGACCTCATGAAGCAGGGCTTCGTGAACCTCGACGCCGTGGAGATCACCGTCCTCGACGAGGCCGACCACATGGCCGACCTCGGCTTCCTGCCGGTCGTCACGCGCATCCTCGACAAGACGCCTCGCGGCGGGCAGCGTCTGCTCTTCTCCGCGACGCTCGACAACGGCGTGGACAAGCTCGTCCGCAAGTTCCTGCAGAACGAGGTGCTCCACTCCGTCGACGAGGCGAACTCGCCCGTCGCCGCGATGACGCACCACGTCTTCACGACCCCCTCGGTCGAGTCGAAGAAGGACCTCATCCAGGCCCTCGCCTCGGGTAGCGGCCGTCGCATCCTCTTCATGCGCACGAAGCACCACGCCAAGAAGCTCGCGAAGCAGCTCACCGACTCCGGCATCCCCGCGGTCGACCTGCACGGCAACCTCTCGCAGGTGGCCCGCGACCGCAACCTCGCGGCCTTCAGCGCCGGGACCGCCAAGGTCCTCGTCGCCACCGACGTCGCCGCCCGCGGTGTGCACGTGGACGACGTCGAACTCGTCATCCACGTCGACCCGCCGACCGAGCACAAGGCGTACCTGCACCGCTCGGGCCGCACGGCTCGTGCGGGCAGCGCCGGTGACGTCGTCACCCTCGCGATCCCCGGCCAGATCGAGGACCTCAAGAAGCTCCTCCGCAAGGCCGAGATCAACGTCACCCCGCAGGCGGTCACCGCGACCTCCCCGGCGGTCCTCGAGCTCATCGGCGACGTCGCCGCCTACGTGAAGCCCGCGCC